>NZ_JBFRFX010000010.1:0-227202 GCF_052115045.1 Cupriavidus sp. 2TAF22 | reverse complement strand
GCCGGTGCCCTGGGCGCCGGCGCGCTTGCCGCCGGCGCGCCCGCGGCGGCGCAGGCGCAGGCGCAGGCGTTGAGCGTGCCGCCATGGTCGCGCACGCCCGGCGAGCCGGTGTTGTGGCGCGCCTACGGCCAGCCCTCGGACTTCGAGAAAAACGTGATCCGCCGCAACCGCGGCGCGGCACCGATGCCCGGCGCCAACTCGTCGATGACGCCGCTGCAGGACCTGCGCGGCATCATCACGCCGACCGGGCTGGTGTTCGAGCGCCACCACGCCGGCATCCCGCTGATCGATCCGGCGCAGCACCGGCTTGCCGTGCATGGCCTGGTCGACCGGCCGCGCATCTTCACCATGGAGGACCTGGTGCGCCTGCCTTCGGTGTCGCGCATCCATTTCCTGGAGTGCTCGGGTAATACCGGCCGCGAGTGGCGCGCGCCCAGCGCCTCCTCGGTGCAGCTCAGCCATGGCCTGTTGTCATGCTGCGAATGGACCGGCGTGCCACTCTCGGTGGTGCTGGAAGAAGTGGGCGTGCGGCCGGAGGCCGCCTGGGTCCTGGCTGAAGGCGCGGATGCCGCGTCCATGACACGCAGCGTGCCGCTGGCCAAGCTGCAGCAGGATGCGCTGCTGGTCTACGCGCAGAACGGCGAGATGCTGCGGCCCGAGCATGGCTATCCGCTGCGGCTGTTCCTGCCCGGCTTCGAAGGCAATATGAGCATCAAGTGGCTGCGCCGCCTGAAGCTGGGCCGCGCGCCGTTCATGACGCGCGAGGAGACCTCCAAGTACACCGATTCGCTGCCCGACGGCAGCGCGCGCCAGTTCACCTTCCTGATGGACGTCAAGTCCGTCATCACCTTTCCCGCACCCGACCATCAATTGCGCGACAAGGGCTTCTACGAGATCTCCGGCCTGGCGTGGAGCGGCCACGGCCGCGTGAAGCGCGTCGATGTCAGCGTCGACGGCGGGCGCAGCTGGAGCCAGGCGCAATTGCAGGATCCCGTGCTGGACCGCGCGCTCACGCGCTTTCGCCTGCCGTGGCATTGGGATGGCGGCCCCGCGGTGCTGCAGAGCCGCGCCGTCGACGAGGCCGGCAACGTGCAGCCCTTGCCCGATCAACTGGTCGCGCAGCGCGGCTACGAGTCCACCTATCACTACAACGCGATCCAGGCCTGGCGCGTGTCCGCCGACGGGAGGGTCGCCAATGCACGCGCCTGAGTCATCGCACCCGCGGCTCGCCGCGTGGCTGCTCGCGCTCGCCGCTTGCGGCGCGCACGCGCAAACCTACAATCTCGGCAAGCCCGCCAGCGCGCATGACCTGGCGGCCTGGAATATCGATGTCACCCCGGACGGCGCCGGACTGCCGCCCGGCAGCGGCACGGTCCTGCGCGGCAAGCAGGTGTACGAGAGCCAGTGCGCCGCGTGCCACGGCCTCAAGGGAGAAGGCAAGCCGGCAGACGCGCTGGTCGGCGGGCAGGGGACGCTGAACAACGCGCAGGAGGGAGGCAAGCCGCCACTGAAGACCATCGGCAGCTTCTGGCCGTATGCGACCACGGTGTTCGATTTCATCAACCGGGCCATGCCCTACAACGCGCCGCAGAGCCTGAAGCCGGAGGAAGTCTATTCGGTGACGGCCTACCTGCTCTACCTGAACGGGATCGTGCGGGACGACGCCGTGCTGGACGCGCGCTCGTTGCCGCGCGTGCGCATGCCCAATCGCGATGGCTTCGTGGTGGACGGCAAGGTCGGGGGATCCTGAGCGTATCGGCCAGGCGATATGCGATAAACAGATAAGACCCGCCACTATCCTTCGTTGACCGCACTACCCGGTGGTCACTAAAGTGCAAGGCTTGAAACCAAGCAGTGCGGGGCACTCCTTTTGCCGGAGCATGGCACCGCACCTACCGGTCCGCATAGATCCGCATAGATCCGCATAGATCAGACCGCACTTTCGTACCCCCGAGCCCGTCATGACGATTGGAACCCACACCGCGCCGAGCACGCCAGCCAGCGCAGCGCTTTCAGCCCGCCCCGGCACTTTCGAGATCCGTCCCTTCGATGCCCCGCTGGGCGCCGAGATCGTCGGCCTGGACCTGTCCGCGCCGCTCTCGGCCGAGGACTTCGCACGCATCCATCGCGCGCATCTCGACTACCACGTGGTGGTGTTTCGCGACCAGCGCATCACGCCCGACCAGCAGATCGCCTTCAGCCGCCGCTTCGGCCCGCTGCAGATCCATGTGCTGCATCAGTTCCAGCTGGCCGGACATCCGGAAATCCTGATCGTCTCCAACGTGCTCAAGGACGGCAAGCCGATCGGCCTGGGTGATGCGGGGCATTTCTGGCATTCCGATCTCTCGTACAAGGAGAAGCCGAGCCTCGGCTCGCTGCTGCATGCGCAGGAACTGCCCGCCGAAGGCGGCGATACCTTGTTTGCCAATATGCATGTGGCGTGGGACACCCTGCCCGCGCACCTGAAGACGGCGGTGGAAGGGCGCAAGGCCGAGCACACTTACCTGGCCAAGTACGCCGAGCTGCAGCAGCGCAGCCCGTGGCGGCCCAACCTGACGCCGGAGCAGATCGCGCAGGTGGCGCCGGTGCTGCAGCCGGTGGTGCGCACGCATCCGGAAACCGGCCGCCGCGCGCTCTTTGTCAGCGAGCACTTCACCACGCGCATCGCAGGTTTGCCGGAAGATGAAAGCCGCGACCTGCTGGCGCAACTGTTCGCGCACAGCGTGAAGCCCGAGCATATCTACCGCCATCAATGGCAGGCGCACGACCTGGTGTTCTGGGACAACCGCTCGCTGCTGCACCTGGCCGCCGGCTGCCCGCCGGAGATGCGCCGCGTGATGTACCGCACCACCATCGAGGGCGACCTGCCGGTCTGAGCCTTTCCCCGATGCCGGCGCCCAGGCGGCGCCGTCGTCTTCCTTACCCGGTCTTCCTGTCCAGAATCCAACGGAGTGTCCCGCATGTCCCTGTTTCGTTCCCGCTTCTTTCCCGCCCGCTGGCAGCGCGGCGCCGTCGCGCTGGCGCTGGCCACCGGCATGGCGGTCACGGGCGCGGCCCATGCCGAAGGCAAGATCCGCGTCGCCGAGCAGTTCGGCGTGGTCTACCTGCTGCTCAACGTGGCGCGCGACCAGCAACTGATCGAGAAGCACGGCAAGCAGCAGGGCGTGGACATCAAGGTGGAGTGGACCCAGCTCTCGGGCGGCGCGGCCATCAACGATGCGCTGCTGTCGGGCGCCATCGACATCGCCGGCGCCGGCGTGGGGCCCCTGCTGACGGTGTGGGACCGCACGCACGGCAAGCAGAACGTGAAGGGCGTGGCGTCGCTGGGCAACTTTCCCTACTACCTGGTCAGCAACAATCCCAAGGTGAAGACCATCGCGGACTTTACCGACAAGGACCGCATCGCGCTGCCGGCGGTGTCGGTCTCGGTGCAGTCGCGCGTACTGCAACTGGCCGCGGCCAAGCAGTGGGGCGACAAGGAATTCAATCGCCTGGACAAATGGACGGTGGCCGTGCCGCACCCGGACGCGGCTGCCGCCATCATCGCCGGCGGTACCGAGATCAGCGGCCACTTCGGCAACCCGCCGTTCCAGGAACAGGAACTGGCCGGCAATCCCAACGCGCGCATCGTGCTGAATTCGTACGACGTGCTGGGCGGCCCGAGCTCGGCCACGGTGCTGTACGCCACCGAGAAATTCCGTAACGACAACCCCAAGACCTACCGCGCCTTCGTCGACGCGCTGGCCGAAGCCGCGAAGTTCGCCACCGCCAATCCGGAAGCGGCGGCCGACCTGTATATCCGCGTCAACAAGGCCAAGATCGACCGCGCGCTGCTGGTCAGGATCCTGAAGAACCCGCAGGTGCAGTTCAAGGTGGCGCCGCAGAACACCTTCGCGCTGGCCGAGTTCATGCACCGCGTAGGCGCCATCCGCAATCAGCCGAAATCCTGGCAGGACTATTTCTTCCAGGATCCGGTCACCGCACAAGGTAGCTGATATGTCCGTGCAGCCTCTGCGCGTGGTTTCCACCCGCGCGACCACGGGCGCCGCGCCGCTGTTGCAGGTCGACGGTGTCTCGCTCGAGTACCGCACCCCCGAGCGCGTGGTGCGCGCCACCCACCAGGTCAGCTTCGACGTGCACGCGGCGGACCGCTTCGTGCTGCTGGGCCCGTCGGGCTGCGGCAAGTCGACGCTGCTCAAGGCGGTGGCCGGCTTCGTGCCGCCGTGCGAGGGCGAGATCCGGCTCGACGGCGTGCCGGTGCGCGCGCCGGGCCCGGACCGCATCGTGGTGTTCCAGGAGTTCGACCAGTTGCCGCCGTGGAAGACCGTGCGGCAGAACGTAATGTTCCCGCTGGTGCGTTCGCGCGGCATGTCGCGCCGCGAGGCCTCGGAATGCGCGCTGCATTTTCTCGAGAAGGTAGGGCTGGCGCAGTTTGCCGATGCCTACCCGCATACCTTGTCGGGCGGCATGAAGCAGCGCGTGGCCATCGCGCGCGCGCTGGCAATGCGGCCCAAGGTACTGCTGATGGACGAGCCCTTCGCCGCGCTCGACGCGCTCACGCGCCGGCGCATGCAGGAAGAGTTGCTGGCGCTGTGGCAGGACGCGGCCTTCACGCTGCTGTTCGTCACCCACTCCATCGAGGAAGCGCTGGTGGTGGGCAGCCGCATCCTGCTGCTGTCGCCGCATCCGGGCCGCGTGCGGGCCGAGCTGAACAGCCACCAGTACGACCTCGCCAGCCAGGGCGGCGCGGAATTCCAGGCCACCGCCCAGCGCATCCACCACCTGCTGTTCGACGAAGCGCCGCATGCGGCGAGCGCGCCGGCACGCACCGCGCAGGCGCGCTGAGCGCCCGCCAGGACCGATCATGAGCCAAGCGACCCCAAGCCTCGCCGCCACCACCGTGGTGCGCCCCGAATACGAGCGCAAGCTCGAACCCTTCACCGCCTTGCCGGTGGCGCGCGCCTTGCCCTGGCCGCAGCGCCTGTGGCAGCAGGGCTGGCTGCGCAAGACCCTGATCCTGGTGGTGCTGGCCTGCCTGTGGGAGGCCATCGCCCGCGTGCAGGACAACGACCTGCTGCTGCCCACCTTCCTTGCCACCGCGCGCGCGTTTGCCGAAGGCATCGGCAACGGGGAGCTGCTGTCCAAGGCGGGCGTGTCGCTCTCCGTGTTGCTGCAGGGCTATGCCGGCGGCATCGTGCTGGCCTTCGTGCTGACCACGGCGGCCGTTTCCACCGAGCTTGGCCGCGATGTACTGGATACCCTCACGTCCATGTTCAATCCGTTGCCGGCCATCGCGCTGCTGCCGCTGGCGCTGCTGTGGTTCGGGCTCGGCAGCAAGAGCCTGGTGTTCGTGCTGATCCACTCGGTGCTGTGGCCGCTCGCTCTCAATACCTATGCGGGCTTTCGCGGCGTGCCGGCCACGCTGCGCATGGCCGGGCGCAACTACGGCCTGCGCGGGTTGCGCTACGTGCTGCTGATCCTGGTGCCGGCGGCGCTGCCGGCCATCCTGTCGGGCCTGAAGATCGGCTGGGCCTTCGCCTGGCGCACGCTGATCGCGGCGGAACTGGTGTTCGGCGCGTCGTCGGGCAAGGGCGGGCTGGGCTGGTACATCTTCCAGAACCGCAACGAGCTGTACACCGACCGCGTCTTCGCCGGCCTGGCCATGGTGATCCTGATCGGCCTGCTGGTGGAGAACCTGGTGTTCCGCACGCTCGAGCGCGTGACGGTGCGGCGCTGGGGCATGCAGCATTGATGGATGCCCCCGGGGCGGCCTCTCCCGGCGCCGGCGCCGGCGGGTCAGCCTGGCTCCGGATCCGTGTGCGGCAATCCGGCCTGGCCGTCGAGCCCGAGCCCGAGCCGCTCGATCACCCTGGTGGCTGCATTCGCCACGCTATCGCCGTGAGAAGGCATGACCAGGTGCGCCGTCTCGCGATAGAGCGGGTCGCGCAGCAGGTAAAGGGCTTCGAGCGTGGCGCGCGGATTGGCGCCTCGCAACAGCGGCCGGTTCTGGTTGCGGCGCGCGCGATGCCATAGTTCGGCGGACGAGGCGCTGAGGTAGACCACGCAGCCGCGCGAGCGCAGCATCGCGCGGTTTTCCGCGCGCAGCACCGCGCCGCCGCCGGTGGCCAGCACGATGCCCCGGTGCCGGGTCAGCTCGTCGAGCATGCGGGTTTCGCGCTCGCGGAAGCCTTCCTCGCCCTCCAGCTCGAAGATCGTCGCGATGCGCACGCCGCAGCGTGCTTCGATTTCGTGGTCGCAATCGAAAAAAGGCCGTCCGAGCCGGCGCGCCACCTTCCTGCCGATGGTGGACTTGCCGGCTGCCATGAAACCAATGAAGAACAGGTTGTCGAGGTCCAATTGGGGGCGGTCAGCCACGGGCTTCCGATGCAGTCTGCGCTACGGTAGCACGAGATGCGCGCGCCGCAAAACCCGGCCGGCCCTTGCGATTGCGGCCTGAACGGCGTAATTTCTCGGCTTGCCGCCGCCGCGACGGCAAGACTCCCCGGGTTTTGACCGCGCGCCGCCCGGCGCCGCCGCTTCCCGGGCCGTCCTCGCAGCGCATTCGGCCCGGAGCGCCCATTTCCCCGCATCCGGAGACCGCGCACCCATGACCGACATCCACCACGCCGCCGCCCAGGGCTTTTCCAGCCAGGCCGATACCTACGCCCGCGGACGCCCGGACTATCCGCCCGCGCTGGCGGGCTGGCTGGACCAGGAACTCGGCTTGCGCGCAGGCAGGACCGTGCTGGACCTGGGCGCCGGCACCGGCAAGTTCAGCCGTCTGCTGCAGGCCACCGGGGCCACGGTCGTCGCCGTCGAGCCGGTTGCCGCCATGCGCGCCCAGCTCAGCGCCGCGCTGCCGGCCGTGCAGGCGCTCGAGGGCACCGCCGAGGCCATCCCGCTGCCGGATTCCAGCGTCGACGCCGTGGTCTGCGCGCAGGCCTTCCACTGGTTCGCCAACCACGCCGCCATGGCCGAGATCGCACGCGTCCTGCGGCCGGGCGGCAAGCTTGGCCTGGTGTGGAACGTGCGCGATGAGTCGGTCGACTGGGTGGCGCAGCTGACCGCCATCATGACGCCTTACGAGGGCGACGCCCCGCGCTTCTACAAAGGCGACTGGAAGGCGGTGTTTCCCGCCCCAGGGTTTGGCGAACTGGGCCTGGCCAGCCTGCCTTACGAGCATGTCGGGCCGGCGCAGCAAGTGATCATCGACCGGGTGATGTCGGTCAGTTTCATCGCCTCGCTGCCCGCCGCCGGACAGGACGCGGTGCGGGCGCGGCTGCAGGCCGTGATCGACGGCAGCCCGGCACTGGCCGGCAAGGCCAGCGTGGCCTTTCCGTACCGGACCGAGGCCTATAGCTGCCAGCGCCTCTAGGTCTGCGGCAGGCGCGGCCCCGGAGCCTCAAAGCCCGCGGCGCGCGGACCGGCACGGACATCTTCCCCGCTTCTAAGGCGCTGTGGACGTCCCCTGCGCCTGCGCGCTGCTGTAGTCCGCCGGCGCATCCGCTGGCCGTGGCGCGTCGCCGGCCCGTTCGATCCACCCGCCGCCGAGAAACTGGTACAGGTCCACCAGGTTGGTCAGCCGCTGCAGGCGCGCGGTAATCAGCAACTGCTGCGCGTTGTAGAGGTCGGTCTGCGCGGTCAGCACGGCCAGGTAGCTGTCGACGCCGTTGCGGTAGCGCAGGTCGGACAATGCCAGCCGGCGTTCCTGCGAGCCGGTGAAGCGCTCCAGCGAGCGGATCTGCCTGTCGAAGGTGCCGCGCGCCGCCAGGCCGTCGGAGACTTCGCGGAAGGCGCTCTGGATGGCCTTCTCGTAGTTGGCGATCTCGATGCGCTTCTGCACCTGGGCCAGGTCGAGGTTGGCGATGTTGCGGCCGCCTTCGAAGATCGGCAGGGTGATCTGCGGGGCGAACGACCAGGCGCCGGAGCCGGGCTTGAACAGGCCGCCCAGCGTGGGCGAGAGCGTGCCGGCGCTGCCGGTGAGCACGACCCGCGGAAAGAAGGCCGCGCGCGCCGCGCCGATATTGGCGTTGGCGGCCAGCAGCGATTGTTCGGCGGCGGCGATGTCGGGGCGCCGTGTCAGCAGGTCCGACGGCAGCCCCGCGGGGATATCCGTCAGCAAGGCCTGACTGTTGAGCGGCAGGCCGGGAGGAAGGTCGCCCGGCAGCGGTTCGCCCACCAGCAGCACCAGGGCATTTTCCGCCTGCGCGCGCAGGCGGCTTTGCGACTCCAGGTTGGCGCTGGCCTGTTCGACCACGCCTTCGGCCTGGCGCAGGTCCAGCTCCGAGCCGGTACCGACCTCGAACTGTAGCTTGGTGATGCGGAACGACTCCTGCGCGCTCACCAGCGTATTGCGCGTGACGGTGAGCGCGTCGTCGAAGGCAAGCATGGCGAGGTACTGGTCCGCGACCGACGACAGCAGCGCGATCTCCGCCGCCTTGCGGGTTTGCGCCAGCGCCAGGTATTGCGCCAGCGCCTGGTCCTTGAGGCTGCGGATGCGGCCGAAGAAATCGATCTCCCACGACGCGCTCAGCCCGACCGAATATTCGCTGCTGATGGTCCTGCCGGCGATGGAAAGATTCTCGGGCGTGCGCGCACGGCTGCCCGAGGCCACCGCGTCCAGCGCGGGGAACAGGGCGGCGCGCGTGATCTGGTACTGGGCGCGCGCGGCTTCCATATTGAGCACCGAGACGCGCAGGTCGCGGTTGTTCTTCAGCGCCAGTTCGAGGATGCGCTGCAGGCGCGTATCGGCGAAGAAGTCGCGCCAGCCGATCTCCGGCGCCGGCGTGGCGCCCGCGCTCACGGTGCCGCCGGTGCTGTCCTGCGCCGGGCCTGGCTGCTGGTCGTAGACGCCCCCGCTGGGGAAGGCGGGCGCCACCGGCGCCGCGGGGCGCTCGTACTTCGGCGCGAGCGTGCAGCCGGCGGCCAGGATGGCCGCGGCGGCCGTCATCAGTGCGTGCCTGCGCATGTCAGTGGCCCTCCCGCGGCGCGCCGCCGCCGTCGCTGCCGCCGCCCGGGTCGTCCGGCGCCGCCGGGGCCGCGGGGTGCGAACCGGGCTTCGCCTTCACCTTGCTGAACTTGCCGATCACCACGAAGAACATCGGGATCATGAAGATGGCCAGGAAGGTGGCGGTCACCATGCCGCCGATCACGCCGGTGCCGATGGCGTGCTGGCTGCCCGAGCCGGCGCCGTTGCTCACGGCCAGCGGCATCACGCCGAGGATGAACGCCAGCGAGGTCATCAGGATCGGGCGCAGCCGCTGGCGCGCGGCTTCCACCGCGGCATCCAGCGTGCTCATGCCCTGGTCGCGCAGGTCGCGCGCGAACTCCACGATCAGGATGGCGTTCTTGGCCGACAAGCCTACGGTGGTCAGCAGGCCGACCTGGAAGAACACGTCGTTTTCCAGCCCGCGCAGGGTGGCCGCCAGCAATGCGCCAAGCACGCCGAGCGGCACCACCATGATCACGGAGAACGGGATCGACCAGCTTTCATACAGCGCCGCCAGGCACAGGAACACAAAGAGGATGGAAATGCCGTACAGGATCGGCGCCTGCGAGCCGGACTGGATTTCCTGGTAGGACAGGCCGGTCCATTCGTAGCCGATGCCGGCCGGCAGCTTGGCGGCGATGGCTTCGATGGCCTGCATGGCCTGGCCGGTCGACTTGCCGTGCGCGGCGGCGCCCTGGATCTCGACGGCCGGAATGCCGTTGTAGCGTTCCAGCTTGGGCGAGCCGTAGATCCACTTGCCGGTGGCGAACGCGCCAAACGGCACCATGCCGCCGGACTGGTTGCGGATATACCAGGCGCCGAGGTCCTCGGGATTCATGCGAAAGCGTGCTTCGCCCTGGATGTAGACCTTCTTGATGCGGTTGTCGACATCGAGGAAGTTGTTGATGTACTGCGAGGCCCAGGCCGTGGAAAAGGTCTGGTCGATGTTGATGGCGTCGATGCCCAGCGCATTGGCCTTCTCGCGGTCGATACTGACCTTGAACTGCGGCGTGTCGTTCAGGCCGTTGGGGCGTACCTGCGCCAGCAACGGATCCTTGGCCGCCATCCCGAGCAGCATGTTGCGCGCTTCCATCAGCTTCTCGTGGCCGACGCCGGCGCGGTCCTGCAACTCGAAGTCGAAGCCGGCTGCGGTGCCGAGCTCCGGGATCGAGGGCGGATTCAGCGGGAAGATATTGGCGTCCTTGTAGGACGCGAAGTGCCCGAAGATGCGGCCCACCAGCGCCGGCGCCTTCAGGTTGGCGGATTCGCGTTCCTTGAAGTCTCTCATGCGCACGAACACCAGGCCGGAGTTCTGGCCGCGGCCCGCGAAGCTGAAGCCGTTGACGGTCAGCACCGCCTCCACCACGTCCTTCTCCTGCGTCAGCAGGTAGTCCTGCACGTCCGCCAGTACCTTGGCGGTCCGTTCCTGCGTGGAGCCCACCGGTGCCTGCACCAGCACGAACATCGTGCCCTGGTCTTCCTCGGGCAGGAAGGCCTTGGGCAGGCGCAGGAACAGGTAGCCCACCGCCACGATCACCAGCACGTAGATGACCAGCCAGCGCCCGGAGCGCCGGATCACATGGATCACGCCGCCGTGGTACTTCTGCTGGCCCCTGGCGAAATTACGGTTGAACCAGCCGAAGAAGCCGGTCTTCTCGTCATGATGGCCCTTGGGAATCGGTTCGAGCATGGTGGCGCACAGCGCCGGTGTGAGGATCAGGGCGACCAGCACGGACAGGATCATGGCGGCCACGATGGTCAGCGAGAACTGCCGGTAGATGGCGCCCACCGAACCGCCCGAGAACGCCACCGGCACGAACACCGCGGACAGCACCAGGGCCACGCCCACCAGCGCGCCGGTGATCTGGTCCATGGCCTTGCGCGTGGCGTCGCGCGGGGACAGTCCTTCTTCGGCCATCACCCGCTCGACGTTTTCCACCACCACGATGGCATCGTCGACCAGCAGGCCGATGGCCAGCACCAGGCCGAACATGGACAGCGTGTTGATCGAGAAGCCCACCACCGACATCACCGCGAACGTGCCCAGCAGCACCACCGGCACGGCAATGGTGGGGATCAGCGTGGCGCGCAGGTTCTGCAGGAACAGGTACATGACCAGGAACACCAGCACGATGCCCTCGATCAGCGTCTTGATCACTTCCTCGATGGACAGCGTGACGAACGGCGTGATGTCGTACGGGTATTCCACCGCCAGCCCGTTCGGGGCGTAGCGCTGCAGCTCGGCAATCTTGGCGCGTATGGACTTGGCGGTATTCAGCGCGTTGGCGCCGGTGGCCAGCTGGATGCCGAAGGCCGCGGTCGGTTGCCCGTTGTACTTGGTGTCGAAGTTATAGGTCTCGCCGCCCAGCTCGATGCGGGCCACATCCTTGAGGCGCACCTGGGAGCCGTCGGTGTTGACCTTGAGCAGGATGTTGCCGAACTGGTCCGGCGTCTGCAGCAGCGTGGCTTCGGTGATGGTGGCCTGCAGCATCTGCCCGGGCACGGAAGGCGTGCCGCCCAGGCTGCCGCCGGCCACCTGCACGTTCTGCGCAAGCACGGCGGCCTTCACGTCGAGCGGGGTCAGGCTGTAGTTGTTGAGCTTGGTGGCATCGAGCCAGACCCGCATGGCGAACTGCGAGCCGAACAGCGTTACCGTGCCCACGCCGTCGATGCGGCTGATCGGGTCCAGTATCTTCGAGGCCACGTAGTTGGTCAGGTCGTAGCGGTTCATGCTGCCGTCCTGCGACACGAAGGCCAGGATCAGCAGGAAGCTGCTGCTCGATTTCGTCACCTTGGTGCCGAGCTGCTGCACCACCTGCGGCAGCAACGGCGTGGCGAGCTGCAGCTTGTTCTGGACCTGCACCTGCGCGATGTCGGGGTTGGTGCCGGCGGCGAAGGTCAGGGTGATGGTGGCGGTGCCCGAATCGTCGCTGGTGGAGGCCAGGTAGAGCAGGTGGTCCAGGCCGCTCATCTGTTGCTCGATCACCTGCGTGACGGTGTCCTCCACCGTCTTGGCCGATGCGCCGGGGTAGGTCGCGCTGATCTGGATGGCCGGCGGCGCGATGGTCGGGTACTGGGCGATCGGCAGCGTCACCGTCGCCGCCAGGCCCGACAGCATCAGGATGATGGCGATCACCCAGGCGAAGATCGGCCGGTCGATGAAGAACTTTGCCATGGCGCCGGCTCCCTTTTATTGCGCGGCGGGCGCGGATGCCGCGGCAGGTGCCGGCGCGGAGGCGGGCGGGGCCGGCGGCGCGGAGGCCGGTGCCTGAGTTGGCTGCGGTGCCTGCGGTGGCTGCGCCTGTGCGTCCGAGGCCGCTGGCGCGGGCACCTTGGTCTCGACCGGCTTCACGGTCGCGCCCGGCTTGGCTTTCTCCACGCCGTTGACGATCACCCGGTCGCCCGGCTGCAGGCCGCTTTCCACCACCCAGCCATTGCCGTAGGTGCCGGCGGTGACGAGCTGGCGCAGCGCCACCTTGTTGTCGGGGCCGATGACAAGCGCCACGGGCTGGCCCTTCTGGTCGTGGGTGATGCCGATCTGCGGCACCACCATGGCCCTGTCGTTGACGCCTTCGTCGATGCGCGCGCGCACGAACATGCCCGGCAGCAGCACCCGGTCCTTGTTGGGGAAGATCGCGCGCACCGTGACCGACCCCGTGGTCTGGTCCACGCTTACGTCGGAGAACTGGAGCCGGCCGGGCTCGGAGTAGGTCCGGCCGTCCTCCAGCAGAAGCGTGACCTTGGCGGCGTGGATGCCGCTGGTCTGCAGCTTGCCTTCCTGGATCTGGCGGCGCAGCCGCAGGCCTTCCACGCTCGATTGCGTCAGGTTGACGTAGACCGGGTCGAGCTGCTGCACGGTGGTGAGCAGGGTTGCCTGGCTGGCCTGCACGTAGGCACCCGGCGTGACCTGCGAGAGGCCGCTGCGGCCGGTGATGGGCGAGATCACGTCGGTATAGCCGAGGTTGATCTGGGCGGTCTCCACGCTGGCCTTGCCGGCGGCCACGTCGGCCACGGCCTGGCCCAGCGCGGCCACGGCGTTGTCATAGTCCTGCCTGCTGACCGCGTTGGCGGCCACCAGCACCTTGTAGCGGCTGGCCAGCGCGTTCTGCGTGGCGACGTTGGCCTGGGCCTTGGCGAGCGCGGCCTTGGCATTGTTGAGTGTGGCGATATAGGGGGCCGGATCGATCTTGTAGAGGCGTTCGCCGGCCTTGACGTCGGCGCCTTCGGTGAACTCGCGCCGCAGCACGATGCCGTCCACGCGCGCGCGCACCTGCGCCACCAGGAAGGCGCTCGTGCGCCCGGGCAGTTCCACCGTCACGGGCACGGTGCTGGTCCTGACCGTCACCACGCCCACCTCGAGCGGCGGCGGCGGCGGCGCCGCCGGCTTCTGCCCGCATGCCGCAATGAGGGCGGCAATCGCCGCAGCGCCGGGATAACGAAATGGAATCCGCTCGTTGCGCATGAGGAAACCTCGGGTTCGTTAGGGTTGGCTGGGGTCGGCTGGCAGAATGAGGACCCACGTGCGCCAGCGTCCGGGCATCGGCAGGCAAGAGCCACGGCGGTGGCCGGGCGGCCGGATCGGCCGCGCGACAGTCGTCCAGGCGGCAACCGGCGGCGCCGGGCATCCGCTCGCAGGCGGTTGCCGGTGTTGTCGGTCGTCTTCGCCGGGAGCGGGCTCCGAAGCGGGCTCCGAAGCGGGTTCGGAAGCGGGCCTGGAAAGGCGGCCTCTGACTAGGGTTCGCGGCCCAGGCCCATGCGCCGCCGATGGCTGCGCGGCAGGCGCGGCGAGCGGGCGGCGCCAGGAATGTCGTACTGCCGGATACTGCCGCTGGCTCTGGCGGGGCAGGCGCGGCTGGCATGGCGGAGGAGGTGGAGGACTTTGATTTGCGCAAGCTGAAGGCGAGCCCGGATCAGTGCGTTCAATCCAACCATTGCTGGATCACTCCGTCGAGACGTAGTGCATCGCGTACACACCGTGGCCTGGCTGGCCCCCGCGGCCGGGGCGAATTGATGCATCACATCACTCTAGATCACTCAGGGGACAATGCAAGGGCGGGGCGGCGGGCTTGCCGTCATGTGCATCCGCAACAAAAGAGAGGTCCGCCGGCGCGCAACGGCCGGCATGGCCGCATTGACAATAGCAATGCCGTTCTATACCGTGGAACCGCAATGCAAAAAGGGCCAGTGCCATCCGGTCCCTGGCGCCAGCTTTCCTTCCTGCTTCTTCCCTGCTTCCTCCCTGCCCACTGTCCGACCGATGCCCCGTAAAGCCGCCCAACTCTCCGAAGCCGACAAGCATGCCGCCGAGGGCGGTGCCGTCGCCGTGGACCGCGCCTTGTTCGTGTTGTCCGCCTTCCGGCTGGGCGACACCACGCTAAGCCTGGTCGAGCTGGCGCAGCGCTCGGGCCTGTACAAGAGCACGCTGCTGCGCCTGCTGGCCTCGCTCGAGCATGCCCGCCTGGTGCAGCGCCAGAGCGATGGCCGCTATGGCCTGGGGCCCGAGGTCGCGCGCCTGCACGCGGTCTATTCCGCTTCGTTTTCGCTGGAGCTGGTGGTGATGCCCGTACTGCGCCAGCTGGTGCAGGCCACGCGCGAAAGCGCGGCCTTCCATATCGATCAGGGCGAGCATCGTCTCTGCCTGTACCGTATCGATTCGCCGCAGCCGGTGCGCGATCATGCCAAGGCGGGCGACCTGCTGCCGCGCAACCGCGGCGCCGGCGGGCGTGTGCTGCGCGCGTTCAGCGGCGCGCGCGGCGAGCTTTACCAGAAGATCCGCGACGAAGGCGTGGCCGCGATGGTCGGTGACCGCGTGGCGGATATCGCCGGCGTCTCCTCGCCGGTGTTCGGGCCGGACGGCGAACTGAAGGGCGCGCTGACCCTGACCTGCCCGACGCCGCGCTTCGACGAGGGTTTCCGCCCGCATGTGTTGCTTGCCGCACGCGACCTGACGCTCGCGCTGGGCGGCACCTTTCCCTATGCCGTCTGAGCGCGGCATGCGCCCGGCTGCCTGACGGAATCCGGGGCTTCGCAGGATCCGCTCGCGGGGGGCCATCCGGGTCAACCCCTAGGACGCTGGCGGACAGCCGCCGGTTTGCGGCGGGTCAATATCGATGTCGGAATCATCCCATGCCCGGCTTGTCGGGGGTGCCAGCTAAGGGCCGGTAACGTTATCATGCGCGTTTGCGAAGTTGGCCCACGCAGCCGGGACTGCGCCCGCCGTGACGGGAGCGCTGCCAACGTCGTCAACGTCAACGGCAACACGGCATCTTCAAAGGACTCCCGTGCAGTTAGACCAGCAAGCGGTAGTTGTTGTCATGGTGGTGGTGTACGCCAGCACACTGGCCATATCGCTGGGCCTGCTGGTCGCGCTGCGGCCGAGCGAGGCCGGGCGGCTGTGGGCGGCAGGGCACCTGCTGCTGTCCGCCGCCGGGCTGGTGCTGGCCCTCAATGCCTCGGACCGGCAAGTCTATGTGAGCGCCGGCGGCGCGGCCGTCTTTATTGCCGGGCGGCTGCTGATCTATCGCGGCGTGCGCGTCTACTACGGGCTGGTGTCGTGGGACCGCACGCTGGCGCTGGGCGTGTCGCTGGCCGGACTGGCCCTGCTCGGTGCCGCCGGCATGGCCAACAGCTATGCGCGCCTGCATGTGATTGGCTATGGCTGCCTGGCCCTGGTGGCGACGCTGACGGCAATCACCTTGTTGCATTCCCATGGCGGGCGCCGCAGTGTCGGCACGCCACTGGTGCTGGTGGCCACCCTGATCCACCTGGTGACCCAGCTGACCGGCCTTGCCGCCGGACTGGGCGGCATGGTGTTTTCCGGTCCGTTCTACGCCAGCAATGCCAGCGCCATGCTGCTGCTCTCGCCCATGGTGGCAACCCTGCTGGGCTTGTTCGGCTTCACGCTGATGGCGATGGAGCAGGTCATTGCCGTCAACGAGAACGGCGCCCGGCTCGACGCGCTGACACGGCTGCTCAACCGGGGCGCGCTCGACAAGGCGGCCACCAGCCTGGTGGCGGCATGGGAGCGGCACGGCCAGCCCTTGTCCTGCCTGGTGATCGATGTGGACCACTTCAAGCAGGTCAACGACCGCAACGGCCACCACGCAGGCGATACCGTGCTAAAGCTGATCGCCGAGGCCATCGACAACTCGCGGCGCGCCTCCGATGTGGCCGGCCGCTACGGCGGGGAGGAATTCTGCATCCTCTGCCCGCATACCGATGAAAGCCAGGCCACCGCGCTGGCCAACCGCATCCTGAAGAAAGTCCGCACGATTCCCTTGCCCGGCGCGCCAGCCGCGTTCGCCAGCGTCAGCATCGGCGTGGCCGAACTGCGCGGCGGGGCGGCGGGCGTGGAAGGCCTGTGGCGCGCCTTGTTCGCGGCGGCCGACCGTGCGCTGTACGCGGCCAAGGAATTCGGCCGCGATCGCTACGCGCTGGCGTCGTGGATGGCGCCGGTCACGCGCCCGGTGCCCGGCGACGTGGGCGATTCCTCCCCCGTGCCGAGCCGCTAGGCGCCAGGCGCTCACCCGCAGTCAGTCCTGCCTCGGCGGTACATCCCGTTGCGGGTGCCCGTCATAGGTCCAGATGTACTGGCGCGGGATCGGGCCTTTGTTGCGCCCGCCTTGCTGGGTCTGCTCCCATGCATGCGCCAGGATGCCCACCGAGCGGGACAGGCAGAACAGCCCGCGCGCCAGCGGCGCCGGGAAGCCCAGCTCGGCGTAGATGACCGCGGTGGCGCCGTCGATGTTCATGGGGATGGGCTTGCTGCGGCCCGCGCCGAGCTCGGCCTCCACCGCGCGCGCGATGGTCGCGAAGCGCCCCGGCACCACACCGTCTTGCGCGGCCTGGTCCACCAGGGCCAGCAGGCGCGGCGCGCGCGGATCGAGCGGATGGAAGCGGTGGCCGAAGCCCGAGACGAACTTGCCGTGCGCGTCGCGGTAGTCGGCCAGCGCCGCCTTGACCGCTTCGGCCTGGGGCAGGCCGCCGTCGATGCGCCGCGCCACGTCCTGGTACAGCTCCACCGCCTGCTCGCCGGCGCCGCCGTGCACGTCGCCGAGCACGTTGACGGCCGAGGCCATCGCATTGTTCAGGCCCACGCCGCAGGTGGCGGCCATGCGCGCGATGGCGATGCTGGGCGCCTGCGGGCCGTGGTCCACCGCGGACATCAGCGCGGCATCCAGCAGCTCGCCCTGCTTGCGGCTTGGCAGCTCGCCGCGCAGCATCAGCCAGA
This sequence comes from Cupriavidus sp. 2TAF22, assembly GCF_052115045.1. Taxonomy (NCBI): domain Bacteria; kingdom Pseudomonadati; phylum Pseudomonadota; class Betaproteobacteria; order Burkholderiales; family Burkholderiaceae; genus Cupriavidus; species Cupriavidus sp. 2TAF22. Next base: position 209,983 of record NZ_JBFRFX010000010.1, on the reverse strand, counting down.
TCATCTGCGCGAACGAGACCTGCCCGATCAGCTGCTCGATGGGGTAGCCGCGGTAGCGGATCTCGCCGGGCTGCATGTCGATGATCTCGGTGCGCCACCAGTCCTGGGACAGGCGCTGGCCTTCGTTGATGCCGGCCTGATCGCCGGTGTCGCCGGCAGCTTGCTTGATGGGGTCGCTCATACTGCGCGCTCCTGTTGCAGGGTTTCGATATCGGCCTCGCCATAGCCCAGCTGGGCGAGGATCTCGCGGGTGTGCTGGCCGAGCTCCGGCGGCGGCGTATCCACCGAGGGCGCTTCGCCGTTKAGTTTGAAGCCGGTGCGCACCAGGCGGATGTCGCGGCCCACGCCGGGGACGTCGGCAAAGTCGCCGATCATGCCGCGCCCGCTGATCTGCGGGTGGTCCAGCGTCTGCGGCACGCTGTAGACCGGGCCGGCGGGCACGCCGGCTTCGTTGAGCAGCGCCCACCATTCGTCGGCGGATTTCTTCGCCAGCTCGGCTTCCAGCTCGCGCGTCAGCGCCGCGCGGTTGGCCAGGCGCGACTGGCGCTCGGCAAAGCGCGCATCGGTGGCGAGCTCGGGGCGGCCCACTACGCGGCACACCGCCTCGAACTGTTCCTGCTTGTTGGCGGCGATATTGAGCAGCCCCGCGCCGGTATGGAAGGCGCCGGACGGGCTCGCCGTCATGTTCTCGTTGCCCATGGGGGACGGGGTCTTGCCGGCGATCAGGTAGTTGGACACCACCCAGCCCATGGTGGCGAGGGTGGCCTCCAGCATGGACACATCGATGAAATAGCCCTCGGTGCGCTGGTGGTCCGCCAGCGCGGCGGCCACGGCAAAGGCCGCGGTGATGCCGCCGATGGTGTCGGAGACCGGGTAGCCCACGCGGTAGGGCGCGGTCTGCGGATCGCCGGTGATGCTCATCACCCCGGACATGCCCTGGATGATCTGGTCATAGGCCGGCAGGTCGGACAGCGGGCCGTCCTGGCCGAAGCCGGAGATGCCGCAGTAGATCAGCTTCGGGTTGACCTGCTTGAGCGCCTCGAAGCCCAGGCCCAGGCGTTCCATCACGCCGGGGCGGAAGTTCTCCACCAGCACGTCGGCGCTGGCCACCAGCTTGCGGAACACTTCCTTGCCGCGCGCATGCTTGAGATTGACGGTGATGGAGCGCTTGCCCGGGTTCTGCGCCAGGAAGGACACGCCCATCAGCCGGCGGTTGAGTTCGGCATCCGCGCCGAGCTGGCGCGCCAGGTCGCCGGTGCCCGGTGTTTCCACCTTGATGACCTCGGCGCCCATATGGGCCAGTTGGTGACAGCAGAACGGCCCGGCCAGCACATTGGTGAGGTCGAGCACGCGGATATGGCGTAGCGGTTTTTGCATGGTGCGTGATCTCGTTGAAGCAAAAGGGAGCCGGGGGCTGCGAGCCGCCGCGCACGGCGGCGCAATCGCCCCTCTTACTCTACCTTGGCGCCCGACTGGCGCACGATGGTGCCCCAGCGGGTGTTCTCGGCCTTGATGAAGGCAGCCAGTTCGGCGGGGGTGCCGCCGCGCGGCTCGCTGCCTTCCTCGCGCATCTTGGCGATGGTATCGGGCTGGGCGATGGCCTTGTTGATTTCCTCGTTGACGCGCTTGATCACGTCGGCCGGCGTACCGGCGGGCGCCACCAGCGCCTTCCAGTCTTCGGCCTGGAAGCCGGCGTAGCCGCCTTCGATCACGGTGGGCACGTCGGCCACCAGCGGCAGGCGCTTGGACGAGGTCACCGCCAGCGCGCGCAGCTTGCCGGCCTTGATCATCGGCAGCGCGATCGGCGGCGTGGCGAAGTAGAAATCGGTCTGGCCGCCCAGCAGGTCGGTCAGCGCCGGCGAGGCGCCCTTGTACGGCACATGCAGCATCTTGATGCCGGTGCGGCGCGCGAACATCTCGCCGGTCAGGTGGCCCACGGTGCCGGTGCCGGCCGAGGCCATCGACAGCTGCCTGGCCTTGCCCGCGGCGACGAGGTCGGCCAGGTTCTTGTATGGCGCGTCCTTGCGCACGATCAGCACCAGCGGCTGGGCGGAAACCAGTGCCACCGGGGTGAAGTCCTTGACCGCGTCATACGGCATCTTGGGATACAGCGTGGGGTTGATCGCCAGGTTGGCGGTCTGGCCCATGCCCAGGGTATAGCCGTCCGGGCGCGCCTTGGCCACGGCGTCCATGCCGATATTGCCGCCCGCGCCGGCGCGGTTTTCCACCACCACGTTCCAGTGCGTGCTCATGCCCACCTTGTTGAACACCAGGCGCGCCATGACATCGGTGCCACCGGCCGGCGGGAAGGGCACCACCAGCCGCACCGGCTGGCTGGGGTAGGTGTCGGCGGCGGCAGGCAGGGCGGCGGCGAGCAGCGTCGCGGGCACGGCAAGCATCAGCAGGGCGCGGATGGGGGAGGGAAAGCGCTTCATTGGGTCTCCGTCTATGGGTGTTGCAAGGCGGCGCCTCCGGGCCGCGCCCCGGTCGGAAGGGCGGGCGCATGCGGCGGGCCGGCGATTGCGTCTGGGATGGCGTCTCGATGGCTCGTGGAGGGGGTGTGGCAGCGGCACGGAGGCCGTCATTCCCACCTTGCCTCCAGATTTTACGTTCTATACAACAGAACAACGATCTTACTTAAGGAATTTAAACGAGAGAATAGGAGTGCCGGGGATGGTTGTCAAGGCGCCTTTGGCGCAAGCACCGCGCGGTCCGGGCACGGGTTTGCCGCCGGAACGGCAATGCGCCGGACTGGAAGGAAAAGCGGGGGGGAGGGGGGCGGCCCGCGGGGCGGGCCGGTTGCCCGCGACGGGGCTGGGAGGCGGGAGGGAGGCAGGGGCGGGCGGCGGCCGGCATCGGCGCGGCCGCCGCGGCCGGGCTTAGTCGAGCGAGATCTTCGCGGCCTTGATGATTTCGGCGTACCGCGCCGAATCGCGGTCGATCAGCTTGCGGAACTCATCCGGCGTGCTGCCCACGCCGATAAAGCCCAGGTTCTCCAGCTTCTTCTGCACGTCGGGCGAGCGCACCGCCTCGGCGATTTCCTTCGACATGCGGTCGATGACCGGCTGCGGCGTGCCGGCAGGCGCCATCAGCCCGGCCCAGGAGCTCATCACGAAACCGGGAAAGCCGGCTTCTTCCATGGTCGGGATATTGGGCTCGCCCGGCCAGCGCTTGGCCGACGCCACCGCCAGCACATTGATCTTGCCTGCCTTGGCCTGCGGCATCGGCACCAGCAGCGGGTCGAACACCATCGACACATTGCCCGACATCAGGTCGGTCAGGATGGGCGCGCTGCCGTTGTACGGGATATGCGTCATCTCCATCTTGCTGACCATGCCGAACTTGGTGCCGACCAGGTGGGCGCTCGAGCCGGTGCCGCTGGAGCCGAAGTTCAGCTTGCCCGGGTTCCTGTGGCCGTATTCAACCAGCTGGGCGACCGTGGTGGCGGGCACGGACTTGCTGGAAAACAGGAACAGCGGCAGGTCCGCCATCAGCGCTACCGGGGTCAGGTCGCGCGGCTTGTACTGCAGGTGCGAATACAGGCTCGGGTTGGCCGAATAGGCGGCCAGCACCGACAGGAAGGTGTAGCCGTCGGGCTTGGCGCGCGCCGCTACCGAAGTACCGAGCGTGGAATTGCCGCCGGGCTTGTTCTCGATCACGATCGGCTGCTTGAGGCGCTCGGCAACCTTTTCGAAGACGATGCGCGAGACGGTGTCGGTGGAACCGCCCGGCGTATAGGGCACGATCACCTTGATCGGCTTGGCGGGCCATGCCTCGGCGGCGATGGCGGGGACGGCTGCGGCGACGGCCTGGCAGGCGATGGCGGTGGCCAGGAGGTGGCGGGCAAGGCGCGGCGCGCGGCCGGCAGGCGACTTCGAAACTTTCATGTGCTCCTCGTATGTAATGAGACCGCGCCGGGATCGCCGTCCACGGTCGGCACAAGGATGCCATGTTGTTCGTACATTGCAACAACACCAGCCATTTTTCTGTGCGTTGATCGCCTGCCCGGACGGGGGGGTGCGCCAGGAGGCGGTCATGCCGCTTCAGTCCGTCGTGCTGGGGCTCCAGAACGCCTGGTGGATATGCTCGGACTCGGCCAGCTGCGCCATCAGGCGGTCGAGCACATCGCCGTCGACCGAGGTGGAAGTCAGCACTGCCTCGATCTCCACATCGGCATCGCCGAAGGCATGCACTTCGAGGTCGCGCATCGGGTAGCTGCCTGTCTCCAGTGTCCGCTCCAGCAGTTGCAGCGCCTGCTTCTGCGAAGCGCGCGGCGCGATCACGTAGACGGTGTTGGTGACTTCCACCGCCGGGGTGTCCATCGGCTGCTGGTTGATGCGGTTGACCACCGGCCGCAGCAGCGTGTTGGCGGCCAGCACGAACAGGCAGCCAACCGTGGCCTCGATGATCAGGTCCGCGCCGGCGCAGGCGCCGATGGCCGCCGAACCCCACAGCGTGGCGGCGGTATTGAGCCCGCGCACATTGCCTTCCTCGCGCATGATCACGCCGGCACCGAGGAAGCCGATGCCGGATACCACGTAGGCCACCACGCGCACCGCGCCGTCGTGCCCGGCCATGCGGTTGGCCATGTCGACAAAGATCGCCGCCCCCACCGCCACCAGCACATTGGTGCGCAGGCCGGCGGTGCGCTGGCGGAGTTGCCGCTCGTAGCCGATCACCGTGCCCAGCACGAAGGCCGTGGTCAGGCTCACGAGGGTGTCCAACAGCGAGGCGAGGTTGATGTTCTGGAAAGCTTGGAGGGAGTGCATGGCAGATGTTCCCGGACGTGAAGCCGATACGCTTCGTGATGATTGTGCCTGGGCCTGGCCCTGGCGCTATTGCGTTTGTACGACGGGCAGGTGTCAGGCCGGTGTGGCCGGCATTGGCCGCGACGACAAGAGCGCGACAAGGCAGCGACACGGCAGCGCACGGCAGCGCACGGCGGGGCGGCGTGCGCGCGGGATGCGGTCCCGCGCGCACGAGCGCATCCCGCGGCATGGTGGCCGCCGGTCTTGCAATGAACTGGGAGAGCAGGCATTGCGCGGAGAACCCGTGCAATGCACCGCCACTACCGGCCGGTTCCGGCGAGGCAGTGGCGAAAGGACGCCTGGACTTGCCTAGCCGTTCAGGATGTGGCCAGGGGCCAGGTAGAACAACTGTCCATGGAGATGACTCCGGAGCGATAACGGGGCGAAGCGTAACAAAGCCGATACGCGCTTGGCAACCGCTTTTTGGGGGGGTGTTAGCGCCATGCCGGAAACGGCCGGCGCGGCACGTGTGCGTGTGGCGCCACGCTACAACCTTTGTCAGAATAGGGGGCCGCGAGCCAAATCCATCGTCGCGGCATCACGGGCAGTGCCACGGCCAATATCGAGTGCGCCGGCCCGTGGCGTTCCGGCAGTGACCACGTCGTTGCTGCCGTCTCCAACCCGCCAGAAGCTTATGACGATTGTGCTCCCGAGTGAAACGCAGGACGCCATGCGCGAGTTGATCCTGCTGGTATGCCTGCACGACCAGGAAGYCGCGGATCGCTACTGGATCGCTTTCCGGCGTGCGCTGGCGCATGCCGGGCCGCGATGCGACGGACATCAGCTGCTGTGGCCGCTGAGCGAAGCCCTCGGCAACGGTGCCGGCTTCTATGTGGAGTGGAATGACAGGGCCGCGCTGGTGCGCAGCGTGCATATGCTGGGCGAGCGCGTCGGCGTGCGCGTGGATTGGGGCGTGAGCGAGCCGCTCGCGCCTGCCTTTCTGGCCGCGCACGATATCCCTCGCCTGATGACGATCGCGCAAGCCTCCATGCGCATGGCCGGTTATAGGCTGTGGTGCTGGGATACGCAGGCCGACGCCTTCGCCGGCTGGATGATCCGCGACAGCGATGAAGCCCGGCTCGCCGGCCTCGCCGCACGCCTGCATCTGATGATCGACCCCGCCGACGAAACCTGCTGACGGCACCGGGTCTTCCGGTCCGTGCTCAGCGCTTCGCACCCAGGCCGGCATTCGCTCCGGCATGCAAATCCCGCGTTCACATTTCGTGACAATTGCCGTGCATGGCTGAGATAGGCTAGTCGCGTCCGATGCTGGCCCGGCAGCATGCCCGCGAGCGCTTTCTTGCATCGCAGTCGCCTATCTCGTTCGCCGAACATCCCGGCGCATATGGCTGGACACGGTAACGTTCCGGGCATGGTCATGAGAGATCCATGAGAATTGCTTCGGTGGAAGACGATGAGAGCCAGGCCGAGCTGATCCGGCGGATCGTGGAGGACGCGGGCTTCGCGTGCGCGACCTACGGCAGCGGTGGCGCCTTCGTGCGCGCGCTGCGCGAACATACCTTCGACCTCGTTATCCTCGACTGGCAGCTGCCCGACATCAGCGGGCTCGATCTCGTGCAGTGGATCCGCCAGCGCGTCGGCCGCCTCCTGCCGATCCTGTTCCTGACCAGCCGGCCGCTCGAGGAGAGCATCGTCGCCGCGCTGGGCGCCGGCGCGGATGACTACATGATCAAGCCGATCCGCCGCGCCGAACTGGTGGCGCGCATGCGCGCGCTGTTGCGCCGCGCTTATCCGCAGGCGATGGTGCGCAGCGAGCTGGTCGAAGTCGGCAGCTATGCGGTGGATCCCGTGGCGCGCACCATCACGCTGCGCGGCGCCAGGCTGGACGTGTCGCCGCGCGAGTTCGACGTGGCACTGTTCCTGTTCCGCAACGTGGGCCGGCTGCTGTCGCGCGAGATGATGGAGAAAGCCGTGTGGGGCCGCGTGATCGGGCCCGACTCGCGCACGCTCGATACCCATGTGTCGCGCCTGCGCATCAAGCTTGCGCTGCGCCCGCACAACGGCGTGCGGCTGACCTCGGTGTATTCGCACGGCTATCGCTTCGACGCGGTGGCCGAGCCTGGCGGGCCCGGCTGAGCCGCGGCCTGCGCGCGCGAGCGGCATGCCGACACAGTTGTTTACGGTGCCGCGCCGGCCAGAGGCTAGTCTGAATGCAGGGGAGGCTTTCGCCGGCTTCCCGTACCCGTCGGCAGCGCCCGCTTCGCTGCCGGTCTTGCCAACCAGGCCATGTCGTGTGGCCTGGTCTTTTTTGCGTGCGCGAATTGCCGTCCCGGTGGCCCGGCAGGGGTTGCGGATGCGGATTCCCGGCGCCTTCGCCGGGCCCCCGGGGGGGCTATGGCACAATGCCGCGTCGTGTCCGCCATGCCCTGATGGCCGTTGCGGCGGCTCGCGCACACGCGCGGGCAGCTGCGGCCGGATGCCTTGTTCCTTGCCTGAAACTTCATGACGGTACGCCGGCGTAGCGCACACAGTGGCGCGCCGCGCGAAGCCGCGCGCCCCCACGCATGCGTTTTTCTCGTTTTTGTCTTTTTGCCGGCGCCATGCTGGCCAGCGGCCTGTGCGCCGCATCGCCGGCCACGGCACCGGTTCCGGCCGGATTCCAGCCTGCCGCGCCGGGCATCCAGCTGGCGGCATTGCGCGCCGCGCGCCCGCTGCCACCGATCCGCTTCCTGCTCACTTTCGACGACGGCCCCGATGCCGGCGAGGACGGCAGCACGCCGCTGATCCTGCGCCAGCTTGCCGACAACCCGGTCACGCCAGGCATCAAGGCGCTGTTTTTCGTGCAGACCGCCCACCCGCGGCGCGGCGGCGGCGACGAGGGCAAGGCGCAGATGCATGCCACCTGCAAGGCCGGGCACCGGCTCGCGGTACACAGCGGACTGCCGATCGGGCACCTGTCGCACACCCGGCTGGAGCCGGAGGAACTGGAAGCCTCGCTGCTGTCCGGCGAGGCCGACATCATCGAGCAATGCCGCGGCGCGGCGCAACTGGTGCGCCCGCCCAACTGGGCCTACAACGACGCCGTGCAGGCGGTCTACCGCAAGCTCGGCCTCGGCATGCTCATGTCGGACATCAATGCGCGCGACGGCAAGATCTACGGCTGGCACATCAGCCTGCGCCGGCGCTCGCACATGAACAGCGAGCTGGCGCAGGTCAAGGTGGCCCTGTCCGAGCAGCGCCTGGCGCTGGCCGGCGGCGTGGCGCCCATCGTGGTGAGCTTCCACGATACCAACGACTACACCGCGTCGCACATGACGGAGTACCTGCAGATCCTGGTGGAGGAAGCGAAGAACAACGGCCTGGTGCTGGCCGATCCGCCGTTCTACACCGACGCGCGCGTGGCCGAGCGGGCCGCGCGGGTGCGTGCGCTGTCGGGCGTCTACGCGCGCGCCAGCTGGCCCTGAAGCCACGGCGGCGGCGTCGGCCGCCGCGTACAATGCTGCGCCACGGCAGTCCGCTTCCCTTTGGCGGCTGCGCCGACCCGCCCCTGCAACTAGCTGACATTCACGATGGAAAGCGCCGTCACCGAGATCTTCTATCGCCTTTCCACGGCGTTCTTCTGGCCGGTCGCCCTGGCCTTGCTGGTGCTGTTCGTGCTGTCGCTGGCCGACCTGGGCAGCCTGCTGGTGCAGTCGCGCCGCCGGGCCGCCTCGCCGCGCAGCGACCTGCCGGCGCTGGCCAATGCGCTGGCCTGCGGCCTGCGCCAGGGCGCGCGGGCGCAATTGCAGGCGGTGCCGATGTCGCCCGCGCTGGCGCGCTTCTGGGGTTTGCTCGAAGGCCGCCTGGCGCGCCTCGATTCGCACGAGCATCTCGACCTGTGGCTGGACGAGACCCTGCAGCGCGAGGAAATGCGCGTGGCCAACCGGCTCGACCTGACCCGCACGCTGGTGCGCATCGCACCCATGCTGGGGCTGGCGGGCACCATCATCCCGCTCGGGCCGGCGCTGCAGTCGTTGCTGGCCGGCGACATGGCCGGCATGGTCAACCACCTGGTGATCGGTTTCGGCGCGGTGGTCTGCGGGCTGGTGCTGGGCGGCATCGCCTATGTGCTCACGCTCACGCGCGAGCGCTGGGCGCGTGCCGACCTGAAGGAAATGGAGAACCTGTGCGAGCTGGTGCTGCGCGCCATGCCCGCGCCGGGCGCCGGGGCGCACGGCTGATGGACGCCGGCCACGGACACCAGTTCCGGCGCCGCCGCTTCGTGCGCCGCCGCCGCGCCCAGGGCGAACTTGCCTCGGTGCATCGCGAAGACCCGCTGGCCGGCGTGGCCAACCTGTTCGATGCATCGATCGTGTTCGCGGTGGGCCTGATGGTGGCGCTCACGCAAGCCTTCAGCCTGACCCAGCTGCTCGATCCCGATGCGCGCTTCACCCTGGTCCAGCGCGATCCGCGCACGGGCGAACTGCAACTGCTCGAGAAGAACCGCAAGGAAGTGAAGGTCAGCAAGTTGTCCGCGCAGCAGAAGGCGGGCGAGGGCACGCGCCTCGGCGTGGCCTACCGGTTGCCGGACGGCAGCGTGGTCTATGTGCCCGAAGGCGCGCCGGCCTCCGCCGCGCAAGCCGTGCCGGCGGCGGGCGCCGGCAAATGAGGCTGGCCCGGCAGCGCTGGCTGCTGATGTCCCTCGCCTTGCTCTGCTGGCTGGGCGCGTGGCCATGGCACGCCAGCGCCGCCGCGCCCGTGCGCGTGCTGGTGGTCACCACCAACACCCACCTGCTGCCCGCCGCCGAGGCGCGCCTGCGCGAACTGGCCGGGCCGGGCAGGGTGGTGGTGGAGGCGGTCACCACCGCGCCCGCCGCGGCGCAGATCGCCGCCGCCGATGCCATCTACGCCTATTTCGCGCCCGCCGCCGTGCTCAGGCAGATGGCGCCGGCCATGCGCCAGGCAAGGCAGCGCGGCGCGCTGCTGCTGGCGGCGCCCGCCGCAACCGCCGAGGCCGCGTGGGGCATCAGCCTCGACGCGCCGCGTGGCCAGGCCGCCGAGGCGTACTGGAGCGCCGGCGGCGCCGACAACGTGGCCGGCTGGCTGGCCTGGACCATCGCCCAGGTGCGCGGCACGGATGCCATCGCCGTACCGCCGCCGCATCCGCTGCCCGCGTCCGGCATCTACCATCCGCGCGCCGCGCAGGCGTTCGCCACGCTGGCGGCATACCTGGCTTGGTATCGCACCGCGAGCGGCCTGCCGGCCCAGGCGCCGCTGGTGGGCATCGCTTTCTACGCCAGCAACTACCGCCAGCAGGATCTCGCCCATATCGATGCGCTGGTGGCCGCGCTGGAGAGCCAGGGCATCGGCGCCGTGCCGGTGTTCGGCTGGCCGCTTTCCAGCCTGGATGCGGCGCTGACGGTGGACGGGCGCAGCCCGCTGCGCGCGCTGTTCACGCTCAACCTCACCATCAGCCGCGCCGAGGACAAGGCCTGGCTGGAGCGCCACGGCCTGCACGCCATCAACCTGCTGGCCACGCGCGACAGCCAGGCCGCCTGGCGCGCCGACGCGCGCGGTATCGCCGGCGAGCGCCTGCCGCTGCTGCTCAACACGCCCGAGCGCGCCGGGGCCGGCGAGCCGATCCTGTTCGCCACGCTGGAAGACGAAAACGGCGCCAAGACCAGCCGCGCCGTGCCGGAGCGCGCCGATGCCGCGGTGGCGCGCGTGCGGCGCTGGATCGCGCTGCAGGACAAGCCGGCAGCGGACAAGCACATCGCCATCCTCTACTACAACAACCCGCCGGGCAGCGGCAATATCGGTGCCAGCTACCTGGCCACGCTGCCCTCGCTCGCGCAGATCATGGCGCGCCTGCGCGCGGCCGGCTACCAGACCGGCACTGCCTTGCCGGATACCGCGGAGCTGACCGCGCTGCTGGAGCGCAACGGCCGCAATATGGAGGAATGGTCGCCGGGCGAGCTGCGCGAGATGGTCGCGCGCGGACGCGTCACGCTGCTGCCGATGGCGCAATACAAGCGCTGGTTCGAGGCGCTGCCCGCGGCGTTCCGCCAGTCCGTGCTGGCCGCCTGGGGCCCGCCCGAGCGCAATCCGCTGATGCTGGTGGACGATGGCCGCGGCGGGCAGGATTTCGTGATTCCGGGCCTGCGCTTCGGCAACCTGTTCGTGGGGCCGCAACCGCTGCGCTCCACCTTCGCGCGCGCGATGGACACCTCGCACGACACCGTCACCCCGCCGCCGCATTCGTATATCGCCGCCTACCTCTGGTACCGCCACGCCTTCGGCGCCGACGCGATGGTCCACGTGGGGCGCCACGGCACGCTGGAATGGCTGCCCGGCAAGCAGGTGGGGCAGGCCGGCGACGACAGCGCCGAAGTGCTGCTGGGCGACCTGCCCAACGCCTACTACTACATCCAGGACGGCGGCGGCGAGGCCATACAGGCCAAGCGCCGCAGCGCCGCCGTGCTGGTCAGCCACCTGACCCCGCTGCTGACCCGCGCCGGCATGCCGGCCGCGCTGGCGAAGCTCGACGAGGTGATCGAGCAGCAGGAAGCCACCGCCGACAGCGCACCCGCGCTGGCCGAACAATACCGCCTGCAGGCACTGGCGCAGATCCGCGCGCTGGGCCTGGACCGCCAGCTCGGCGTGGACCTCGCCGCGCCATGGGAACAGGTCGAGCCGGTGATCCACCGGTTCCTGCACAAGGTGGAAGCCGAGCCGATGCCGCAAGGCATCCATGTGCTGGGCGAACTGCCGCCAGCGGATTTCCAGCGGCAGGCGCTGGCTACCGTGCTGGAAAGCGCGTTCGACGCCGGCGAGCGCAAACGCCTGGGCCATGACCCGTTGGCGAACTGGGCCGGCGCGCTGCTCGACGGGCGCGAGCCGGATCTGGCGGACCTGACGCCGCCGCTGGCGGACAAGGCAAAGGCCGCGCTGGCCGCGGCGCGCGCATGGCTGGCCGGCCTGCGCGCCTCACCGCGGAGCGAACTTGACGGCCTGGTGACGGTGCTCGCGGGCCGCTACCTGCCGACCGCGCCGCTCGGCGATCCGGTGCGCACGCCGCAGGGCCTGCCCACCGGGCGCAACCTGCATGCCTTCGACGGTGCCTTCATCCCCACGCCGGCCGCGTGGGAAGTCGGCAAGATGCTGGCGCGGCAGACGCTGGCGCGCTACCAGGCCGAAACCGGCGCGGCGCCCGAGCAGGTCTCGATGGTGCTGTTCTACGGCGAGACCGAGCGCCACCAGGGCGCGATGGAAAGCGAGGCGCTCTACCTGATGGGCGTGGAGCCGGTGTGGAACGCGCGCGGCGTGGTCGAGGACGTGCGGCTGATTCCCGATGCGCAGCTTGGCCGCCCGCGTGTCAACGTGCTGTTCACCATCTCCGGCATCTACCGCGACGGCTTCGGCGACAAGGTGGCGCTGCTGGACAAGGCCGCGCGCCTGGCCGCGGCCGCCGGCGACAACGCCGTCAGCCGCCACGACCGCGAGGCGCAGGCCGCGCTGCTGGCCGCCGGCGTGGCGCCGCCGCTGGCCGGGCGCCTGGCGCGCGCCCGCGTGTTCGCCGCCAGGCCGGGCAACTACAGCATCGGCGTGAACCAGATGGTGGAGCAGAGCCGCGACGTGGCCGGCGCCAACGGTTCCGCCGCACAGCCGGGGCAGGCGCTGGCGCAGCAATACCTGCGCTACATGAACTTCGCCTTCTCCGCCGAAGGCTGGGGCGAGACCGCGCCGCAGGCGCTGGCCAGCCACCTCAAGTCCAACCAGGCCGTGTTGTTCTCGCGCGCCAGCACGCTCTACGGCGCGCTCGACAACGACGATACCTACCAGTACGCCGGCGGCCTCAACCTCGCCACGCGCGCGGTCAGCGGGCAGGCACCGCGCTTCTGGCTGCACAACCTGCGCCGCCCCGCCGAGGCCGAGACCGTGGACGCGCGCACCTGGCTGGCCACCGAACTCAACGCGCGCAACTGGAACCCGCGCTGGATCGCAGGCATGCAGCGCTCCGGCTATGCCGGCGCGCGCGAGATGTTCAAGGAGATCGAGCATCTCTACGGTTTCCAGGCCACCAGCCCGGAACAGATGAGCGGCGATTTCTGGCAGCGGACCTACGACGTCTACGTGGCAGACAAGCTCGGCATGGGCATGGACAAGTTCTTCGCCGGCAACAACCCGCACGCGCGGCAAGGCATCCTGGCGCGCCTGCTGGAAGTGGACCGGCAGGGCAGCTATCGCTTCACGCCGGCCGAGCGCGCCGACATGGCGCGGCGCTACGTGGCATCGGTCAACCGCGACGGACTGTCGTGCACGGCCAATAGCTGTGGCAATCCGGCGCTGATGCAGTACATCGCGGGGCTGGGCCAGCAGGCCCGCCTGCCGGTGGATGCGCTGCGCGCGTTCGGCGAGCGGCTGGCGCGGGCGACGCCGGGGCGCGAGCCGGCTGCGCAGGGCAGCGGCCCGGCGCGGCCAGTGGCGGCAACGGCGGCCGCTCGTGCCACGCCGCCAAAGCCGGCGCCGCCGGTGCCGCCGTTGCCGCCGTTGCCGCGCACGACCGAACACGTGGTCGGCCGGTTGCTCGAAGCGCGCACGCTCAACCTTGCGCCTTCGGCGCCGCTTGCCGGTCTGCGGCCACGCGAGGCGTGGTGGATGGCGGCACTGATGCTGTTGCTGGTCGGCGCCGGTGCCGGCGTGGAATGGCACCGGGGCCGGCGCCGGCAGGCCCAGCGCTAGCGGCGCGGCGGTGGACAGTACCGCACGATGTCTTTATGCTGTTCGCCTCGTTTCCACCGGCTGCCGCAAGCCGGACCCCGCTTTCCAAACGCCTGATTTCCCGAGCCCGCCACCATGCAGACCAGCAAGATTCCCGCAACCATCGTCACCGGCTTCCTGGGCAGCGGCAAGACCACCTTGCTGCGCCATATCCTCGAGAACGCCGGCGGGCGCCGCATCGCGGTGATCGTCAACGAATTCGGCGAACTGGGCATCGACGGCGAGATCCTCAAGGGCTGCGGCATCGGCTGCGACGAGTCGGGCGAGAGCAACGGCCAGCTCTATGAACTGGCCAACGGCTGCCTGTGCTGCACCGTGCAGGAAGAGTTCTTCCCGGTGATGGAGCAACTGCTGGAGCGCCGCGCCGACATCGACCACGTGCTGATCGAAACCTCCGGCCTGGCGCTGCCCAAGCCGCTGGTGCAAGCCTTCAACTGGCCCAGCATCAAGAACGCCTTCACCGTGGACGCGGTGGTCACCGTGGTCGATGGTGCCGCCGCGGCGGCCGGCCAGTTCGCCGCCGACCCGGACGCGGTGGACGCGCAGCGCAAGGCCGATCCCAATCTCGACCACGAATCGCCGCTGCACGAACTGTTCGAAGACCAGCTCGGCGCGGCCGACCTCGTCATCCTCAACAAGACCGACCTGATCGACGCCGCGCAGCGCGCCGAGGTGGAGGCGCTGATCCGCCCGGAGATCCCGGCCGAGGTGAAGATCGTCGGCGCGCAGGGCGGCAAGCTCGACGTGGCGCTGCTGCTGGGTCTGAACCGCGCGTCCGAGGACAGCATCCACCTGCGCCCGGACCACCACGGCTCCGCCGACGATCCCGAGCATGCCGACCATCATCACGACGAATTCGATTCGGTGGTGGTGGAGCTGGGCGAAGTGGAGCGCGACCATCTGGTCGGCGCCTTGCAGCAACTGGTGGAGCAGCACACCATTTACCGCATCAAGGGTTTCGCCAAGCTGCCCGGCAAGCCCATGCGGCTGGTGCTGCATGGCGTGGGCCGCCGCTTCGACGGCTACTTCGACCGCCGCTGGCAGCCGGGCGAGGCGCAGTCCACGCGCATCGTGCTGATCGGCCAGGAGCTGGAGCAGGCCACGCTGCAGGCCGCCTTGGAGGCTGCGCTGGCCACGGCGCAAGCCTGACGCCGCAGCCCTGACACGTCCGCCACGCGATGCACCTGCTTTCCACCCGCCCGGGCGGCTTCGTCGACGACAACGCCGGCGTGGTGCGCATCGTGCAGAGCCCGGCGCGCATGGTGGTGCTGAGCGCGGCGGACACTACGCTGTCGCTGCTGGCCGGCGTGTTCCCGCGCCTGGGCGAAGACTTCCCCACGGTGCGGCTGGCCAACCAGATGTACCTGCGCCAGCCCGCCTCGCTCGACATGTACGTGGACGACGTGCTGCAGCACGCGAGCGTGGTGGTGGTGGATCACCTCGGCGGCGACAGCGACTGGGCCTACGGCCTGGAGCGGCTGACCGAACTGGCGCGCGCGCGCGGCCAGTTGCTGGTGATGTTCTCCGGCGACCTGGCCGAGGACGCCAACCTGCTGGCGCGCGGCAACGCGCCGCCGGCGCTGTCCCATACCCTGTGGCGCTACCTGCGCGAGGGCGGCGCCGACAATGCAGAGCAGTTCTTCCGCTGCCTGGCCCACCACGCCTTCGGCTGGGGCGAGCCGGCGCTGCAGCCGCGCGTGCTGCCGCAGGCCGCGCTCTACCATCCGGCCCACGGCGTCGCCACGATGGCGGACTGGCAGCGCGACTGGATTGCGGATGCGCCGGTGGCGGCGCTGGTCTTCTACCGCGCCCACCTGCAGGCCGGCAACACCGATGTGTTCGATGCGCTGATCGCCGCGCTGCGAGCCGAGGGCCTCAACCCGCTGCCGCTGGCGGTGAATTCGCTCAAGGACACCCTGTGCCGCGAGGTATTGCAGCAGCTCTGCGCGGAACACCGCGCGGCGCTGGTGCTCAATACCACGGCCTTCGCGGTGTCGTCGCTCGATGCGCCGCAGACGTTGGCGCTGGCCGGCGACGCGCCGGTGCTGCAAGTGGTGCTCAGCGGCGGCAACCGCGAGGACTGGCTGCGCGACAACCAGGGCCTGGGCGCGCGCGACGTGGCCATGCACATCGCCATGCCCGAGGTGGACGGCCGCATCATCACGCGCGCGGTCAGCTTCAAGGGCCTGTCCTACCGCTGCCCGCATACCGAGGTGGACGTGGTGCGCTACCAGCCCGACGCGGAGCGCATCGCCTTCGTGGCGGCGCTGAGCCGGCGCTGGTGCCGCCTGCGCCGGATGCCCAACGCCGACAAGCGCGTGGCGCTGGTGCTGGCCAACTATCCGTCCAGCGAAGGGCGCATCGGCAATGGCGTGGGCCTCGATACGCCCGCCTCGGTGGTGGGCATCCTCGCCGCGCTGCGCGAGCACGGCTATCACTGCGAAGGCCTGCCCGCCGACGGCGACGAACTGATGCGCGGGCTGACGCAGGGCATCACCAACGACCTTGCCCAGCACGGCTGGCGCCCGGCCTTCCAGAGCCTGYCGATGGCGGACTACCTGGGCCACCTGCGTAGCCTGCCCGAGGAAAACCAGCGTGCCATCGCCGCGCAATGGGGCGAACCCGGGCAGGACCCGATGGTGCGGCAGGGCCGCTTCATGATCGCCGGCGTGCGCAGCGGACATCTGTTCATCGGCCTGCAGCCGGCGCGCGCCTACGCGCTGGCGGCCGGCACCACCGGCGCGCAGGACTACGCCAGCTACCACGACGCCGAACTGGTGCCGCCGCACGGCTACCTGGCCTTCTATTTCTGGCTGCGCCATGCCTTTGGCGCCGATGCCGTGGTCCACGTCGGCAAGCACGGCAACCTGGAATGGCTGCCCGGCAAGAGCGTGGCGCTGGCCGACTCCTGCTGGCCAGACGCCATCCTCGGCCCGCTGCCGCATCTCTACCCGTTCATCGTCAATGACCCGGGCGAGGGCGCGCAGGCCAAGCGGCGCGCGCAGGCTGTCATCATCGACCACCTGATGCCGCCGCTCACGCGCGCCGAGAACTACGGCCCGCTGCAGGACCTGGAACGCCAGGTCGACGAATACTACGAGGCGCTGGCGGTGGACCCGCGCCGCGCGCGGCTGCTGCGCAAGTCCATCCTCAAGCTGATCGTGGACCAGCAGTTGCACCGCGAGCTGGGGATCGACGCGCCGGCCGACAGCGACGGCGAGGATGCGCTGCTCAATCGTACCGACACCTATCTGTGCGAGCTGAAGGAATCGCAGATCCGCGATGGCTTGCATGTCTTCGGCGTGTCGCCGCAAGGCCGCCAGCGGCGCGACACGCTGCTCGCGCTGGGCCGTTTCCCGAGCGGCGACGGCCGGGGCGCGCAGGCCAGCCTGCTGGCCGCGCTCGCCGCCGATCTCGGGCTGGGCGAGGGCTTCGATCCGCTCGACGCGGACTGGGGCGCGCCGTGGCAGGGGCCGCGCCCGGCATTGCTGATGGCCGTCGATGCCGGCGCATGGCGTCACCACGGTGACACGCGCGAACGACTGGAAATGCTGGCGGCGCAGTTGCTCGGCGACGATGCAGTGCCGGCCGGCCTGCCGCAGGCCGCCGCCGTGCTGGCGCGCCTGCATGGCGAGGTGGCGCCGGCGCTGGACGCCTGCGGCGAGCAGGAAATGCGGCAGCTCGCGCGCGGGCTGGCCGGGCAATTCGTGCCGCCCGGCCCGAGCGGCGCGCCATCGCGCGGCCGCCCCGACGTGCTGCCCACCGGCCGCAATTTCTACTCGGTCGATACGCGCGCGGTGCCCACGCGCACGGCCTGGACGCTCGGCCTCAAGTCCGCCAATCAACTGATCGAGCGCCATCTGCAGGAACATGGCGATTATCCGCAGGCGGTGGGGCTGTCGGTATGGGGCACGGCCACCATGCGCAGCGGCGGCGACGACATCGCGCAGGCCTTCGCGCTGATGGGCGTGCGGCCGCGCTGGGCGGCCGGCAGCTTCCGCGTGACCGACTTCGAGATCCTGCCGATGGCGATCTTCGACCGCCCGCGCGTGGACGTGACGCTGCGCGTGTCGGGTTTCTTCCGCGATGCCTTTGCCAACGTCATGCGCCTGTTCGACGCCGCAGTGCAGGCCGTGGCCGAACTGGACGAGCCGCCCGAACTCAACCCCCTGCGCGAGCGCGTGCTGGCCGAGCGCGCCCGCCTGGAAGCGCAGGGCCTGCCCGCCGCCGAAGCGCGCCGGCGCGCCGGCTGGCGCGTGTTCGGCGCGCGCCCGGGCGGCTACGGCACCGGGCTGCAGGACCTGATCGACAGCCGCGCCTGGCAGGACGACAACGACCTCGCCCAGGCCTACCTGCATGCCGGCGGCTACGCCTACGGGCAGGGCACCGACGGCGTGGAGGCACGCGCCAGCTTTGCGCAGCGCCTGTCGGGCCTGGACGCCGTGGTGCAGAACCAGGACAACCGCGAGCACGACCTGCTCGACGCCAACGACTACTACCAGTTCCAGGGCGGCATGGCCGCCGCCGCGCGCACCTTCGGCGGCGCGCAGCCGGCCATCTACCATGGCGACCACAGCAACCCGGCCGCACCGCGCATCCGCACGCTGCAGGAAGAAATCAGCCGCGTGATCCGCGCGCGCGTGGTCAATCCCAAGTGGATCGACGGCGTCAAGCGCCACGGCTACAAGGGCGCCTTCGAGATGGCCGCCACCGTGGACTACCTGTTCGGCTTCGACGCCACCACGCGCGTGGTATCCGACCACCAGTACGCGCTGGTGACCGACGCTTACGTGAACGACGCCGACACGCGCGCTTTCCTGCGCCGGCACAACCCGCGCGCGCTGCACGCCATCTGCGAGCGCCTGCTCGAGGCCGCGCAGCGCGGCCTGTGGCAGGCGCCCGGCGAGCGCCGCGCCCAACTCGAACAGCACCTGCTCGACAGCGAGCAGGCATTGGAAGGAGCCTCCCGATGACCGCCGCCGCACAGCGCTCGCGCTTGCCGTTTCCGTTCAGCGCGCTGGTAGGCCAGCAGCGCCTGCAGCAGGCGCTGCTGCTCGCCGCGGTGGACCCCGGCATCGGCGGCGTGCTGGTGAGCGGCCCGCGCGGCACCGCCAAGTCCACCGCCGCGCGGGCGCTGGCCGAGCTGCAGCCCGAAGGGCAGTTCGTCACGCTGCCGCTGGGTGCCAGCGAGGAACAACTGACCGGCACGCTCGACCTGGGCCATGTGCTGCGCCAGAGCGAGGTGCGCTTCGCCCCCGGCCTGCTGGCGCGCGCGCACCAGGGCGTGCTCTACGTGGACGAGGTCAACCTGCTGCCCGACCATCTCGTGGACCAGTTGCTCGACGTGGCCGCCAGCGGCATCAACGTGGTGGAGCGCGACGGCGTCTCGCACCAGCACGAGGCGCGCTTCGTGCTGGTCGGCACCATGAACCCGGAGGAGGGCGAACTGCGCCCGCAATTGCTGGACCGCTTCGGCCTGGCGCTGACGCTGGAGAACTGCACCGATCCCGCGCAGCGCCAGGCCATCGTCCGCACCCGGCTGGCCTTCGACACCGACCCCGAAGCGCTGCGCGCGCGCCATGCCGGCGCGCAGGACGCCTTGACGCGCCAGGTGCATGCCGCCCGGGCCGCGCTGCCGGCACTCGCGTTCAGCGACGCGGTGCACGAACGCGTTGGCCGCCTGTGCCTGGACGCCGCGGTGGACGGTGTGCGGGCGGACCTTGTGATGCTGCGTGCGGCACGCGCGCTGGCTGCGCTGCAGGGCGACGCGGCCATCGTGCCCGCGCACGTGGACACCGTGGCCGAACTGGTGCTGCATCACCGCCGGCAGGTGCCGCCCGAACCGGGTCGCGCGCCGGGCCACGAACATGCCGACGACCGCAGCGAAGCCAGCCCCGCCGCAGCGGGCTCCGCCAACCCCTGGGGCGCGCTGCCGCCACCCGCGGCCAGCACGGCGGCGGGCATCGCACCGGTCAAATCCGTGAGGCCGCTGCCCGCAAAAAAAGCCTGAGCCACCGGCAGGCCGCCGCCGATTCCCGGCAAGGCGGCAACCGGTGGCAAGGCCCCCGCTTCTCCGCGCCAGGCCCCTCGCATGGCCGCCTGAACGGCCAGCGCATCCACTGGCCGCGCACGCTCGCCGCCAAGCGCACCGCACCGCTCGCGCCGGGCCACCTGCGCATGCGGGCGCAGCAGGCGCAGGCGGGCGTGCTGCATTGCTTCGTGCTGGACTGTTCCGCCTCCATGCTGCACGGCCGCCAGCTCGCGCTTGCCAAGGGCGTACTGCTGCGCCTGCTGCAGCGCGCCTACCAGGCCCGCGCCGAGGTCGCGCTGGTGTGCTTCGCCGGCACCCATGCCGAAGTCCGCCTGCAGCCGGCCCGCGCCCGGCCGTGGAGCGAAGCGTGGATTCGTCCCATCGCCGGCGGCGGCGGCACGCCGCTCGCGCTCGGCATGCAGCGCGCGGGCGAGCTGCTGGCCCGCGCCGCGCGCCGCCGTCCGGCGCAGCAACGCTGGCTCTGGCTGCTCAGCGACGGCCGCAGCCCGGAGCAACCCGTGCGACCGCACCGGGCGGACGCCGTGATGGTGGTGGACTTCGAGCAGCAGGCGGTAGCGCTGGGGCGGTGCCGCGAGCTGGCCGCGGCCTGGGATGGGGAGTATTTGCTGGCGCAGGCGCTGGTCGCCTGAATGATCGGCTGTCCGCGCCGACGGCATTCCCGGGGCCGGGCGCGCAGGCCGGCTACAGATCTGCAGTTGGGTGGAAGTGGATTCCTGTACCGCCAGTACGCACCGGTTTCGTCCCGGGCTTGTTTCGAGCCACGGCCGCGACGGCATGGCTAAGTGGAAACCATTAGCGGTTCGTCCTTGCTCCTGCCTGAATCCAGGTACTAGAATATCCTACATCGCGAATAAGAATTCGCAATCCGAATATTTAGGTGATGCACGGGTGATGCACGGGTGAAGCACAGATGAAGCGCAGGTAACTCGTACATGCGGCACAAGCCGGCAAGATGACCGGCGGGGCGAGGTACCACATGCGTTTCCAGAATTTTTTTTCGTGTTTAATTTGCGAATAAAAATTCGCAATCCGAATTAACCAGCCGCGATGGCGTATCGGCACTGAGGTGGCACTGAGATGGCACTGAGGCGATAGGCATGCGCGGTTTATCAGCGAGGGCTTTCCTCCGTCAGTTCGACGAATTAAAATTCGCATTCCGAACTAACAGTGGAGATTGACATGGCACCCGAGAACACAGTCCGTTCCGCATCGAAGGCGAGCAGCGCGGGCGACGCATCGAAGAACACGGTGCAGTCGCTGGCGAAGGGCTTCCGCATTCTCGAAGCGTTCTCGGCACAGGAACCCGAGCTGACCATGGCCGAGGTGGCGCGCCGCGCAGGGCTGGACAATGCCACCGCCTTCCGCTTCCTCAATACGCTGGTGGACATCGGCTATGTGCAGCGCGTGCCGGACACGCGCCTGTTCCGGCTGTCGCTCAAAGTGCTGGACCTTGGTTTCGACGCCATTGCCCATGCCGACCTGCGCACGCGTGCAAGGCCGATCCTGCGCGCGCTGGTGGGGGAGATCAATGAAGCCGCCTCGATTGGCGTGCTGGATGGCGCGGACGTGCTCTACGCAGAACGTGTGCAGGCCGGGCTGACGCGGCTCGGGGTCGATATCCGTATCGGCAGCCGGGTGCCGGCGTATTCCACGGCGGTCGGCTACGCCATCCTGGCATCGCTGCCACGGGACACGCAGACCCGCGTGCTGGACGCGCAGCCGCGCCAGAAGCTGACCGACCACACCCTCACCGAGCTCGACATCATTCTCGAGCGGCTCGAGACAGTGCGCGCCAAGGGTTACGCATTGTCCGACCAGGAAACCGTGTCCGGCCTGTACGTGGTCGCCGCACCGGTGCTGGACGTGGACGGCGTGCCGCTTGCGGGCCTGAGCGTGGCCGCACCGGCGATGAATACCTCGCTCGACGATTTCGAATCGACCACGGCGCCGGCGGTAGTGCATGCCGCTACCGAACTGGCCCGTGCGTTGCAACCCTCCGGAGGCTTCATTCCGCCTTCCTTATCGCCAACCTTGCGCCGCTAGCGCCTGCTTCACCAGGAGACAAACGTGTCTGATATCAATTTCCGCGGCATCATCCCCGCCATCGCGGTCCCGTTCAACGCGGACTACAGCATCAATGAGCCGGAACTGCGCCGCTTTTCCCGGTGGCTCGGCGGCCAGGAGGGTGTCACGGCGCTGATGACCAACGGCCACACGGGCGAAGTCTTCTCGCTGACCCCGCGCGAACGCGCCGAGGTGACGCGTATCACCGCGGACGCCACCAAGGGCATCTGCCCGGTGATCTCGTCGATCGTCTGCGAAGGCATCAACGATGCCGTGGAGCAGGCCGGCTGGGCCAGGGAAGCTGGCGCCGCGGGACTCGATATCATGCCGCCGCACCACTGGCTGCGCTTTGGCTTCAAGCCCGAGCACTGCCTCGACTATTTCAACGCCATCGGCAAGGCCAGCGGCCTGCCGCTCGTGGTGCATATCTACCCGGCCTGGACGCGCGGCTCCTATTCGTCCGAGTTGCTCGCCGAACTGGCAAGGCTGCCTTATGTGAAGGCGTTCAAGATGGGCGAGCGCGAGATGAACAAATATGCGCGGGACATCAAGGAGATCCGCGCCGCCGACCCCACCAAGGTGCTGATGACCTGCCATGACGAATATCTGCTGTCGTCGATGGTGCAGGGCATCGACGGCGCGCTGGTCGGCTTCGCCTCGCTGATCCCCGGCCTGATCAACGACCTGCTCAAGGCGGTCCAGGCCGGCGACCTGCACGAAGCGATGCGCGTGCAAGCCCTGATCAATCCCCTCAAGGACGCGGTGTACGGCGCCGGCGAGCCGACCGGCGAAGCGCACGGCCGCATGAAGGCCGCCATGGCGCTGGCCGGCATCATCAGCGACGGCACGGTGCGCCCGCCAACCCACGCGCCGTCGGCTGCCGAACTGGCTGCCATCCAGGCCGCGCTTGCGCAGGCCGGCATTACCCAGAAGGCCGCGGCCTGATACTGCCGCGCCGATGCCCGGCCTGTGAGCGGCCCGCAGCCATGCGCGGCGGCGCCGCGGCGGCATGGTCGCCAGCGATGTGTTTTCGGGAGGGACCAGATGAGCCAATCGACGCAGAACCAGGACACGCCCGCGCAACCGGCAAGGCACGCCATTGTCACCGGCGCCAGCTCCGGCATCGGCGCCGCCATTGCCCGGCGCTTGCTGGACGCAGGCTGGCACGTGACCGGCCTGGACCGTACGCCGGTGGCCAGCAGCGAAGGTTTCAGCGCGATCGAAGTCGACCTGACCGACGCACCGCGGCTGGCGGCCGCTGTCGGTGCGCTGCCGCGGGTCGATGCCATCGTCCATGCCGCCGGCTTCATGCGCACGGCCGCGCTGGGCGAACTCAAGCCGGAAGACGGCGAGGGCATGTGGCGTATCCATGTGCAGGCCGCCTCGGTGCTGGCCAATGCGCTGCTGCCGGTGCTGCCCGACGGCGCGCGCATCGTGCTGATCGGCAGCCGCACCGCTGGTGGCGCACCCGCGCGCAGCCAGTACGCGGCAACCAAGGCCGCGCTGCTGGGCATGGCGCGTTCATGGGCGGCGGAGCTGGCGCCGCGCGGCATCACGGTCAACGTGGTGGCGCCCGGCGCTACCGAAACGCCGATGCTGAACGACCCCGGACGCAAGGGCACGCCGCCGCGCACGCCGCCCATCGGGCGCTTTATCCGCCCCGGCGAAGTGGCCGGCGTGGTGAGTTTCCTGCTCGGCCCGGACGCAGGGGCCATCACCGGCCAGCAGATCGTGATCTGCGGCGGCGGGTCGCTGTAGCGCGGCCAGGCCGCACCGAAGACAACGAGATACCGGATACACCGAACACCGGATACACCGAACACCGAACATACACCGCATACACCGAACACTGGAGATAGCCATGTCTGTGCGCATCATTGACGTCCGCGAGGTGACGAAGCCGA
Organism: Cupriavidus sp. 2TAF22; assembly: GCF_052115045.1. Taxonomy (NCBI): domain Bacteria; kingdom Pseudomonadati; phylum Pseudomonadota; class Betaproteobacteria; order Burkholderiales; family Burkholderiaceae; genus Cupriavidus; species Cupriavidus sp. 2TAF22. The sequence continues at coordinate 186,434 of NZ_JBFRFX010000010.1, read as the reverse complement.
TTTCGTCGCCCATCCGCAATGCCTATATCGATTTCTCGAAGATGACGACCAGCCTCGTCGCCGTGGTGACCGACGCCTTCCGCGACGGCAAGCGCGTGATCGGCTACGGCTTCAACTCCAATGGCCGCTATGGCCAGGGCGGCCTGATCCGCGAGCGCTTCGCGCCGCGCATCCTGGCGGCCGATCCGGGCTCGCTGCTGGACGACACCGGCACCAATCTCGATCCCGGCCGCGTGTGGGCCGCAACCATGTCCAACGAGAAGCCCGGCGGCCACGGCGAACGCTCGGTCGCGGTCGGCACCATCGACATGGCGGTCTGGGATGCCGTGGCCAAGATCGCCGGCAAGCCGCTGTTCGGGCTGCTGGCCGAGCGGCACGGCGTCAAGGCCAACCCGCGCGTGTTCGTCTACGCCGCCGGCGGCTACTACTACCCGGGCAAGGACCTGGGCGCCTTGCGCTCCGAGATGCGCTCCTACCTCAAGCGCGGCTACAACGTGGTCAAGATGAAGATCGGCGGCGCCAGCATCGAGGAAGACAGCGCGCGCATCGAAGCCGTGCTGCAGGAGATCGGCGCCGACGCACAGCTTGCCGTGGATGCCAACGGACGCTTCGATCTCGATACCGCCATCGCCTACGCCAAGATGCTGCGCGACTATCCGCTGTTCTGGTACGAAGAGGCCGGCGATCCGCTGGACTATCACCTGCAGGCCACGCTGGCCGAGTACTACCCGGGCGCCATGGCCACCGGCGAAAACCTGTTCAGCCACCAGGACGCCCGCAACCTGATCCGGTATGGCGCCATGCGCCCCGACCGCGACTACCTGCAGTTCGATTGCGCGCTGTCCTATGGCCTGGTCGAGTACGAACGCACGCTGGAAGTGCTGAATACGTTCGGCTGGTCGCCGCGCCGCTGCATCCCGCACGGCGGCCATCAGATGTCGCTCAATATCGCCGCCGGCCTGGGCCTGGGCGGCAACGAAAGCTATCCCGACCTGTTCCAGCCGTATGGCGGCTTCCCCGATGGCGTGAAGGTGATCGAAGGGCATATCACCATGCCAGAGCTGCCCGGCATCGGCTTCGAAGGCAAGGCCGACCTCTACGCCGAAATGGTGGCGCTGGCGCAGCCATGAATCGCCGCGCGTCGGGGACAAGGCGCCGCTGACCCGGGACCGAGAACCGCCATTGATGGCGGCACCGGGACCAACGGCAAGCGCACCGCGCTGGCCTTGTCGATCGATACCACGCGCCGCGGGCGCGCCGGGCCATGGCCCGGCCACCCGGCGGCATGCGCTTTCAGTCGAGATACAGGAGACAAAGATGCAATTGAACACGCTGTCCCGCCGGCTTGCCCGTCGCGCCGCCCAGGCGCTGCTGCTGTGCGCCGCCGCCATGGCCACCGCCGTTGCGCAGACCTATCCCTCCAAGGCCGTGCGCGTCATCATTCCGTTTCCGCCCGGTGGCCCGACCGACACGGTCGGCCGCATGCTGGCGCAGAAGCTGGCCGAGCAGACCGGGCAGAGCTTCATCGTCGACAACCGCCCCGGCGGCCAGGGGATCATCGGCGCCGATGCGGTTGCCAAGGGGGCAGCCGACGGCTATACGCTGCTGTTCAGCGCCTCCACCTTCACCACCACGCCGATGACGCTGAAGTCGTCGCCCTACGACGTAACGCGCGACTTCACGCCCGTTGCGCTGGTGGGCAAAGGCCCGCTGGCGGTGTCCGTCAATCGCAAGCTGCCCATCAACAACATCAAGGAGCTGATTGCCTATGCCCAGGCGCATCCGGGCAAGATGTCGTTTGCCATCGGCTCGCAGGCCTCCGCCGGCCACCTGTCGACGGAGATGCTCAAGCGCGCGGGCAAGATCGACTACCTGGTGGTGCCGTACAAGGGCTCTGCGCCGGCCTACCAGGACCTGATCGGCGGTGCCATCGACGGCTTCATCGATCCCGTGCTCGGCGCCCTGACATACCATAAGAGCGGCATGGTGCGCGTGGTCGCGGTGACCTCGAAGGACCGCCTGCCATCCATGCCCGACGTGCCTACCGTCGGCGAGACCGTGCCTGGCTACGAGTTTTACTCGTGGTACGGTCTGTGGGGGCCGGCCAAGCTGCCGGCGGAGGTGACCAGGCGGCTCAATGCCGAGGTCAACAAGGCGCTGTCTTCCGACCTGCGCGCCAGACTGGCAGAGCAGGGCTACCTGCTGTCGCCCGGGACGCCCGAGGATTTCGCGCGCTTCGAGAAGGAAGACATGGCCCGCTCCGCCAAGATCGTGGCGGAGGCGAAGATTCGCGCGGAATAGGGCGGACTTCGGCCCCAACTTCCGCCCCGGCTTCGGCGCCGACTTCGGTGCCGACGTCGGGGCGGACTTCGGGGCGGGATCGCGCCTGGCCGGTCTCACCCCATCCGCACCTCGATCTCGTCGTACCGGCGTACCCGGTACACCACCATCGACACCAGCCAGCTCAGCACGAACACGCCGATGATCACGTAGCCGAGCATGCCGAAGTGCGCGTTCAGCTCGCCAACCACGTCCCACAGGCCGCCTTCCAGGCCAAGCTTGTCGGCGATCAGGCCGAGCGCCTCGATGCCGCCGATCACCACCGCCACCACCACCGACACCAGCGTGATGGTCATGTTGTAGTAGAGCTTGCGGATCGGCTTGGTGAAGGCCCAGCCGTAGGCGCCGAGCATCAGGATGCCGTCGGTGGTGTCCACCAGCGACATGCCCGCCGTAAACAGCGCGGGGAACACCATGATGGTCCAGAACGGCACGCCCTTGGCGGCCTCCGCGGCGGACAGGCCGAACAGGGCCACTTCGGTCGCGGTGTCGAAGCCGAGGCCGAACAGCAGGCCCATGGGAAACAGGTGCCAGCTGCGGCTGGCAAGGCGGAACAGCGGGCGGAACAGCCGCGCAAGGAAGCCGCGGTTGTTGAGCAGCAGGTCCAGGTCTTGCTCCTTGAGCGCTTCGCCGCGCCTGACGGCGCGGAAGGCGCGCCACACCGAGATCAGGATCAGCAGGTTGAAGAAGGCCAGCAGGAACAGGAACAGTGCCGACACGCTGGTGCCGATCATGCCGCCCACGGCCTTCATGTCGGCGAAGCGGGTCTGCAGCGCGGCGGCGGCCACGGCGATGCCGATCGACATCAGCGTGACCACGGTGGAGTGCCCGAGCGAAAAGAAGAAGCCGACCGCGACCGGACGCTTGCCTTCCTGCATCAGCTTGCGCGTGACGTTGTCGATGGCGGCGATATGGTCGGCGTCCACGGCGTGGCGCAGTCCCAGCGAGTAGGCGAGCACGGCCGAGGCCAGCAGCATGGGGTGGTCGCGGAAGGCGGCCAGCGCCCAGATCCAGGCGCCGACATTGGCGGCGATCAGGAAGGCGTACAAGGCGATGACCTTGCGCCGTACGTCGGCGTGCTGGTCGTTGAAGATGCTGGCGAGGAAGCGGAGCATGGTCGGTTCTGTGATCTAGTGCGAATCGGTCAGCGTTGTGTCCCGGCGCGGCGACGGGGGCGGAACAGGCGCCGCCAGCCTATCACCACGCCGCTGACGGAGATGAGGAGCCCGGCGGCGGACAGCGCCCACACGGCAATGTCCCACGCGGGCCGGTGCCGCAGCAGCCAGCCCAGGTCCCAGCTGTGCGCCGCGTTGAACAGCCAGCGGTAGGCGCGCCGGCTGCCGTCGCTGCGGCCGAGCAGGCTGCCGTTGGTGGCGTCGAGATAGGCCCAGGTGGCGGCGGCGTCGTCGAAGCGTACCCGCAGCACGGGCAGCTTGCGCGGCTGGTGATGGCTGTACCAGTAGTCGTCCGGCTGCGTCAGCAGTTCGCTCCCGGCGATGCCGGCCCCGGGCACCAGGCTGGCGGCAGCTGCGGTGAGCCGCTCGCCGGTTGGCGCGAGCGCGGCGCCGGTATCGGCGCGATAGGCGAGGCCGTCCTGCGCCGCGGTCGCCACCAGCAGCACCGGCTGGCCTGCCTGCCACGTCATGCGGATTTCGCGCGGTCGCCCGGCGGCGCGCAACTGGCTGGCCAGCGCGCTGCCGTCCAGATCGGCAAAGCGCGGCAAGGTCTGTCCCGCATAGCGCTCGAGCGCGGCCTGGTCGAAATTCCGCCCCGGGAACCACTGGTTGGGGTTGACCGAGAGCCAGCCGCTGGCCAGCCATGCCAGCAGGAACAGCGCGCCGCCCAGCCCGGCGACATGGTGCCAGGCCATCCAGCCGTGGTAGGGCGAGGTGCCGCCCGCGCTGCCATGCGCAAAGCGGCGCTGCACGCGCAGCCGCAGCCAGCCGATCCAGATGCCGCTCACCGCCACGGCCATGCACACGCCGGAGGTCCACAGCACCACCTGCCGCCACAGCGGGGGATCGGCGCGCACCGGCGTGAAGTACAGCCAGTGCGGCACCGCGCCCAGCCAGTTCCAGAAGCGCTCGGCGCGCCTGGTGTCGCGCATGACTTCGCCGGTGCGCGCGGACACGTACAGTTCGGTGCCGGCATCGTCGTCCAGCGCGATGCGGTGCAGCGGGCGCCAGGCGTTCAGGCCGTTGGGCACGGTCCACTGGTCGCGCTCGGCGGTCTCGACCCAGCGTGCCTTGCCCACACGGGCGAAGCGCGCGGCGATGTCCTGCGCGGTGGCGGCATCCACCTGCCCGATGGGCGCGCCGTCGCGCGCGGAGACCGTGTGCGGCGTGCCGCGCCAGTCGACCATGCGGTAGACCGGCTGGGTGCCCATCATCTCCAGGCGCAGGCTGCGCGGGAAGCGCTCCAGGCCGGCGCTGGCCATGGCGGCGGCCGGCGTGACCCGCACCGCGGGCAGGTCCAGCGGCGGCAGGCCGGCGAGGCGTTCTGCATCGGTCAGCGCGGGAAAGGCCACGTACATCATGACCAGGCCCGAGAGAAACCACATCGCGATCAGCAGGCAGCCGGCGATGCCGGCCCAGCGGTGGATCAGGTAGAGCCAGCGTCGCGTGAAGCGCCAGCCGCGCTCCCGCCAGGACCCCGGGCGGCGCATCGTGGCCATGCCTAGAAGTAGAAGTTGGCCGACAACTCTGCCGCGCGCGGCCGCCCCAGCAGCCACTGCCCGCCGCTGTTGCCGGAGGTCTCGGCGTAGTTGCGGTTGAACAGGTTGTACACGCGCAGCGCCAGCGCCGTCTTGCGCGACACGCGCCACTGCAGCGAGGCGTCCACCACGGTGTACGAGGGCATGGCCGTGGTGTTGGCGTTGTTGGTATAGCGCCGGCCCACATAGCGCAGGCCGCTGCCCACCTGCCACTGCGGCGCGAAGGCCCAGGTCAGCCACAGGTTGGCCGCCTGCTGCGGCACGCCAGTCGGCACATTGCCGTTGCGCGAGACCAGCGCGCCGTTCACGCTTTCGGCGAAATCGTCATAGCGCGCGCGCAGCACGGTGCCGTTGGCGTCCACGCGCAGGCCGCGCATGAGTTCGATGCTGAGGGAGGCTTCCAGCCCGCGCGAGGACTGCTCGCCTACCTGCACCGTCAGCGCCGGGTTGCTGGCGTCGCGCGTGAGCAGGTTCTTCTTCACGATCTGGTACGCGGCGAAGGTCCATTCGCCGCGCTGGTCCCAGAACGATTGCTTGATGCCGGCCTCGATCTGCCGGCCGGTGGCGAGCTTGAAGTCCTTCTGCGCGTCCGAGGTGGTGATCAGCGCGCCGAGCGGATCGGTGGCGGTGGCGTACTGCGCGTAGACCGACAGCTTCGGCGTGAGCTCGTAGACCGTGCCGGCGCGCCACGTCACGTTGTTGAAGTTGCGGGTCCAGTCGTCGCCAGTGAGCAGGTTGCCGCGCTCGAGCTGGGCATGGTCGAAGCGCACGCCGCCTATCACCGACCACTGCTGCGTGAGCTTGAGGCGGTCCTCGCCGAACAGGGCGGCTTGCGTGGTGTGGGTGCGGTAGCGCGGCGAAGTGACCACCCCCGGCGGGCTGAAGAACTGGCCCGGATCGAACTGATAGGCGTTGACGGTGGACGTGCCGCCGTAGGGCGAGTTGTTGCTGTGGGTGAAGTTGATGCGGTTGACGTCGAAGCCCACCGTGGCGGTGTTGGCCATGCCGAACAGCTGCCCGTCGATCTTCAGGTCGGCGCGGTCGCCTACCTGTTCCTGGTCGTGCAGGATTTCCAGGTAGTCGGTGCGGCGCACCTGGCCGGAGGCGGGGAGGAAGGTGTAGGACTCGGCATCGCGCCAGTGGCGCTGGCTGGTGAGGTAGTAGAACTGGTTGCGCACGGTCACGCGTTCGTTCGGYTGCCATTGCGCGGCCAGGCGCGTCCAGCGGTCGCGGTAGGTGATCTCGCTGTCGCCCACGTTGTAGTTCTTCGTGCGCAGCGACGTATCCAGGCTGCCGTTGACCAGCGGCGTACCGAAATAGCGCATCGGGTGCTGGTCGCCGTCGTCATAGGACAGCGTGACATTGAACTCCGGCGAGACGTCGAGCCGCACCGCGGCGGATACGGCCACGTTGCGCGATTCGCCGCGTTCCACCCAGCCGGCGGAGCGTCCGTAGTTGACATTGAAGCGGTAGGAGAGGTTGTCGTTGACCGCGCCGCCGGTGTCGAAGGCCGCGCGCGCCGTCCGCTGGGTGCCGCCGGTGAGCTGCAGCTCGTTGGTGATCGGCGCGCGCATCGGCTTCTTGGGAATCACGTTGACCACGCCGCCGATGGCGCCCTCGCCATACATGACCGACGCCGCGCCGCGCAGCACCTCGATGCGGTCAACCGACCAGGTATCGAAGGGGAAGGTCACCGTGCCGGCCGCCACGTAGAGGCGCGTGCCGTCGTAGAGTTGCATCACCGAGCCCTGGCCCGAGAAGCCGCGCGCGGTCAGCGCGGTGCCGCCGTTGCCGGGGGCGCCGTTGGCGATGATGCCGGTGGCGCGGGACACGGCGTCGCTCACGGTCAGGTCGCCGCGCTCGCGGATCACCTCGCCGGGCAGCACCTCCACGCTGGCCGGGGTCTCGAGCGGCGTCAGTCCCAGCCGGCTGGCGGTACTGGCAGGTTCCGACAGCGACAGGCCGGGCAGCGCCGCCGCGCTGCTGATCACCACCGGCGGCAGCACGGCGGCGTCTTTCGGTGCCGGCTGCGCATGCGCGCGGCCGGGTGCTTCGGTGTCTTCGGCGGCCCGGGCGGCCTCCGCGCCGGCGCCGGCAAAGGCCCCCAGCGACAGTGCCAGCGCACAACCGCGGGCCAGCTTGCGGCGGGTGGGGGAAAACCGGGGCCGGACAGGGCCGGGCGGGGCGGTGCGGGTGAAACGGGAGCGCGCGGGCATGGACTTTCCATCGTGAGCCGCAGGCGACCCCGCCCGCGGCAATGAACGAACAAGCCACGGACGCGCGCGCAATGGCGCCGGGACGCATGCCCGGCAGCCTCACGCCTTGCCGCCCGTCCGCAGCCTCGGTGATCGTTCGCAAGGCCGGTATCCGGGCTCGCAGGGGGACGCACTGCCGCTTGGGCGCGTCCAGGGTGCCGCCTTCCCACGCGTTCCGACGCGCAGTGGCTGCCGCGGCCTGTGGGCCCGGCGTGACACCTTTCTACCTGCTGACCGTTGCGGGGGCAGCACAGGATTTGCCGCGCACATGGCGGCGCACCTGTTTCCCGTTTAACCCTCGCCGCGTGTCGCGCGGCGGGGGCACCTTCGAACCTGTTGCAATCCAATTGCAGGAGCAATGTGGAAAGCGACCGCGATTGTAACGGGATTTCTACTGTGCTTGCCTGGTGGCCTGGCCCTTCGTTGTGATCACGCACACCGGGGCGGTGGTGCACCGGGATGGCGATCTGCGGCGCGATTTTGGTGCTTTATGCGCCATTCCGTCCGCATCCTGGTGGCTTCTTGCGGAGATGCCGCACGCAGCGCTAAAGAAGACAAGGTGCGCTCCGATATCCGTGCATGCCGCGTGCCTTTTGCATCGCCGGCGCATGCCTGGATATAAAGCGAACCCTTCCATGAATCACCTGACCCTGCGAAAAAAGCTGTGGATCCCCCTCGTGCTGGCCTGGCTCGGCCTGCTGCTGCTGACCGTGACGCACGCCTTCCAGACCCGGCAACTGCAGATGGCGGACCGTCGCGGCGAACTGGCCAACGTGGTCGACATGTCGCTGTCGCTGGTGCGTGACTACGCCGAGCAGGCGCGCCTGGGCAAGATGACCGAAGACGAAGCCCGTGCGCAGGCCATCGCCCGCATCGCCGCGCAGCGCTACGGCAAGGATGGCTATATCACCATCGTCGGCGCGGATTCGGTGCTGGTGATGCATCCGATCAACGCCAAGCTCAACGGCAAGAACATGATCGACTTCAAGGATGCCAAGGGCAATGCCTTGTACGTCGAGATTGCCGCGCGTGGCGCGTCGCCCGAGGGCGCGGGACACCTGGACTACTGGTGGCCCAAGCCCGGCAGCGACCAGGCCAGCCCCAAGATCGGCTACGTGGCCCGCTACAAGCCGTGGGGCTGGGATCTCGTCGCCGGCACCTATATGGATGATGTGCAGGCACAGTTCCGCGCTTCCCTGTATCAGTCGCTTGGCCTGCTGGTGCTGCTCGGCATCGTGATCTCGGTGGTGGCCACGCTGCTGATCCGCAGCATCCAGCGCTCGGTCGGTGGCGAGCCCGCTGCGGCGGCGGCGCTGGCGCTGCGCATGGCCGGCGGCGACCTCACGGTGCGTGCCGACACCGCCCCGGATGACAATGCCAGCCTGATGTACGCCATCGGCCATATGCGCGACCAGCTTGCCGGCACGGTGGCGGGCATCCAGCAGTCGGCCGATTCCATCAGCGCCGCCGCGCAGCAGATCGCCGCCGGCAACACCGACCTGTCGAGCCGCACCGAGCAGCAGGCGGCCTCGCTGGAGCAGACCGCCGCCAGCATGGAGCAGATCACCGCCACCGTGCGCCAGAACGCCGACAACGCCGCCGAGGCCAGCCAGTACGTGGCCGATGCCGCGCAGATCGCGCAGCAGGGCGGCAGCGTGGTGAGCGAGGTCGTGGCCAAGATGCGCGGCATCACTGCCAGCTCGCGCAAGATCAACGACATCATCGGCGTGATCGACGGCATCGCCTTCCAGACCAATATCCTCGCGCTCAATGCAGCGGTGGAAGCCGCGCGTGCCGGCGAGCAGGGCCGCGGCTTCGCCGTGGTGGCCGGCGAGGTGCGCAACCTCGCGCAGCGCAGCGCGGGTGCCGCCAAGGAAATCAAGACCTTGATCGTGGAATCGGTGGGGCAGGTCGACAGCGGCTCCGCCCTGGTCGAGCAGGCCGGCCAGACCATGGCCGAGATCGTCAACGCGGTGGGCCGCGTGACCGCCATCATGGACGGCATCGCCTCGGCCACGGCCGAACAGCGCACCGGCATCGAGGAGGTCAACCGCGCGGTCTCGCAGATGGACCAGATGACGCAGCAGAACGCAGCGCTGGTGGAGCAGGCCAGCGCGGCCGCGGCCTCGCTCGAAGACCAGGCCGGCGCGCTGCACCATGCGGTGTCCGCCTTCCGCCTCGTGCCGGCATGAGTGCGCGGGCCGGGCGCGCGCCGTTTGCGCGCCCGGCCCTATCCCTATAGCAGCGACTTGCCCTGCGCCAGGATCTTGTCGCAGACCTGCTTGGTGACCTGATCCTTGAGGCCGCCGCCGCTGAGGTCGAACTTGTTGCCGTCGCTGCTGCTGAGTATTCCCTTGGCGCCGTCCGTGTAGCCGGGGTCCGATGTCGCCGAGCCGCCGAGCTTGCCCATCAGCTGGTCCTTGACGGACGAAGCGCCGCCGCCGCCGAGGTAGTTGTTCTTGACGCAATACTCCAGCACACCGGCCACATTGCCGATGCTGCCGGAACTCAGCGATTGCAGCGAAGGCATGCCGCCGCCCAGGCTGCCGGCGAGGCCGCCCAGGCCGCCGGTGCTGCTTCCTCCGCCCTGCGTGGCTCCCTTGAGCATGTCGCCGATCTGCGCGTGGATCGCGGCCGCCGGCAGCAGGCCGGCGAGCAGGATCGACACGGCAGTGATGCGGTAGATGCTGGATTTCATGCGGTCTTCCTCCGGGGTGGGATCATGGCAGCTTCCAATATAGTGCGTGGCGGGCAGGCCATCGCCACGGGTGCACGGGCGCGACCCAGCCCGCGGCGCTCCGGCGCTGGCGCGCCCGGTAGCCGGATGCCCCTTGCGACCCACCGCAGGGACAATGCATCACTCGCGGGTGCGGCGCGGCCCATGCCGGCGCGGAAGCCGGCCCCGCATTTCCCCTGGATCGGCGGATCGGCAATGGCGGCGCGGCGGTATACGTGGCTGCCGGGCGGGAACTGCGGGGCCGCGATTGCTGGGTCGCGGTGCGCGCGCTCGCCCCGCTCATCTCCAGCCCGTTCTTCCTGGGGGCGTCGGCCAATGGCGTGGAGACCTCGGCCCCGCTCCACTGCGCCGGAGGCGGCACGGTCGCCCGCGCGACAGCGGCGCAAGACGCCACGGGCCGGGTCGCGCATCAAGCGGATGCCATGCGCCAGGCAGACGGCGTCACGGCCTCCTCCTGGCGCCATGCAGCCCGCAATGCGTGCGGGCTGGCAAAGCCGCAGTGCGCGGCCACCTGTTCCATGGGCCAGTCGCTTTCGCGCAGCAGCCGCCGCGCCAGCGCAACGCGCAATTGCTGCTGGTACTGCTTTAGCGTCACGCCGCATTGCTGGTGGAACAGCCGGGCCAGTTGCCGGTAGCTCAGCGCGAAGCGGGCGGCCAGCGCCGCATAGGGCAGCGCGTAGTCCGGCCGGGCCGTCAGGAAATCTTGCACGGCGTGGATGACCGCGTGATCGTGGTCGCGGTAGCGTAGTTGCGCGTCGAGCGCGGGATCCTGGCTCAGGCGGCGGAACGGCACCACGTTGTCGCGCGCCACGCGGATCGCCGCCGGCGCGCCGAAATCGCGCGCGATCAGGTGCAACGCCAGGTCGATGCCGGCCGTGACGCCGGCCGAGGTGACCAGCCCGCCGTCGTCGACCAGCAGCCGGTTAGCCAGCACGCGCGCGCGCGGATGGCGTTGCTGCAGCCGCTGGAGGTAGTCGTGGTGGGTGGTGCAGTCGCGCCCGTCGAGCAGCCCCGCGGCGCCCAGCAGCCAGGCGCCGGTGCAGACGCTGGCCAGCAGGATGTCGCCAAGGCGCGGGCGCGCAATGCGCTGCAGCCATTGCACGATCTGCCTGTTGCCCGGTGACAGCGGGGCGTCTGGCGCGAGCTTGCATCCCGCCACGATGACGGCATCGCCGTGCGCCAGCGTGGCCGGCAGGGGCTTGAGCGCGCTCAGCCTCAGGCCCTGGAAGCTCTCCAGCTCGCGTTCCGGTCCCACGCAGATGCACTCGACCGAGCCCAGCCCCAGCTCGCCCAGCGAGCCGAACAACTGCAGCGGCCCGGCCAGGTCGAGCACGTGCACTTTTGGCGGGAGGACGAAGTAGATCCGTTTCATTCGATGGCGGGGCGGGGCCGTTCAATGGATGGCATGTTTTTTACGCCGGGAGGCAGAGTATCTGCTTTGCGCCAGGCTGCTTTGTTTTTACCATGGCACATAACTTACCTGGCCATACTGGCCACCTCATCACGGGAGACATGATGCTACAGCTCAGACCGACTTGCGAACACTGCGACAAGGCGCTGCCGCCGGCTTCGGGCGAAGCGCGCATCTGCAGCTATGAATGCACGTTTTGCGCCGCGTGCGTGGACGATATCCTGCAGAACGTCTGTCCCAATTGCGGCGGCGGCTTCACGCCCAGGCCGGTGCGGCCCGCGCGCAACTGGAAGAACAACAATTGCCTCGGCAAGGACCCGGCCAGCACGCAGAAGAAGCACAAGCCGGTCGATCCGCAGGCACATGCGCTTTTTGCCGCGCCCATTGCCGGCATTGCGCCGGAACAGCGCTGAGCGGCCGGGAAAAAGCTATTCGTCCCGATGGTGCAGCAACGTCATCAGCACCGAAGCATCCTCGATGCCGCGCAGCGCGTGCGGTGCGCCGGGCGCCAGGTACATCAGGTCGCCGGCGTCCATGCGCTGGCTGCTGCCATGCGCCTCCATCTCGATCGCGCCCTCCAGGCAGAGCACGGTGATCGCGCCGGGCACGCTGTGTTCCGGGAGCGACTTGCCGGCCGGCAGCACCAGTCGCATGACCTGCAGGTCCGCTGCGCGCACCAGCGTCAGGTTCTGGGCCTGCCGCAGCGCGGCGCCCAGCGGGCGGAGTTTGACGATCTCACCGGTTGCTGCGTGATGCTGAGCCATGACCATTCTCCATCGATGCGGACGCGCCGGCAGGTGGCCGGCGCCATGTGAAGGGGACTTCCGCCAGCTGTCGCCAGCCATGCTACCGGAATAGCGCAGCACCCGCCCCGGCGCAAGGGCGCGCTGGCGTCAGCACGCGCCAGGCCGTGGCAGCCTTACCGAAACACGCCCGCTCGCCGGACCGGCGGCGCTGCAATGGCTTGCCCCCGGCGCCGTGATTTTCTAGCATGGTTGCGCAGGCGCGGCTTGCCGCGAATACCGCGGCGGTCCCGCCGTCCCGACACACCGCGCGTACCCACGGAGCCTTGTCCTTGCTGCTTCGCCTTCGCCTTCGCCTTGCCGCGGCCCTGGTGCCGGTCCTTGCGGCTGCCGCCTGCGCCAGCGTGCCGGGCCTGCCGTGCGCGCCAGGCGAACATCGCGCCGTTGCCGAGTTGATGTATTTCGGCACGGCCATGCCGGGCGGGACGGTGTCGGAAGACGCATGGGCCGCCTTCCTGCGCGATTCCGCCACCCCGCGCTTTCCGCAGGGTTTGACAGTATGGCGGGCGGCCGGACAGTGGCGCGCGCCGGGCCCGGAGGGGATCGGGCGCGAAGCAGCCTATGTGCTGAGCATCGTGCATGGAGATGACGACGCTAGCAACGCTGCGGTGCGCGCCATTGCCGCGGAGTACAAGGCGCGCTTCAGCCAGGAGGCGGTGCTGCGGACCAGAAGCGCGGTCTGCGCCGCGTTCTAGCGCGCAGATTCCCGGCGGAGCGCCTCGCCGGGCTGGATGGATGGTTCGCTCTCAGTGCGCGCGGCTTGCGTCCTGGCGGCGCACCGCGAAGTCTGCGAGCAGCGCCACGACCAGCGCCACGCCGCCGCAGGCGAAGATCAGCGCATAGTTGTTGTGCGAAACGCCGAACAGATAGGAGTAGCCGTAGCCGCCGAGCGCCTGGAATAGCGCGAACGCCGTGGTGGCGCGGCTCCACGCGGCACGCTGCTCGACATGGTCGTGCGGCACCATTTCATGGATGCGGCCCAGCGTAAGCGGCACGATGCCGGGCGTGAAAATACCGAGGATGACCGTGGCAACGCCGATCAGCACGGCGCTGCCCGACAGCGCCAGCATGGCCGCTGCAAGCGCCTGCAGCGCCAGCGCGATGCGATAGGCGGAGCGGAAGCCGATGCGGTCCGCGACGTTGCCGCACAGGACCGGGCCGGCGATGGCCGCAATGCCGTACAAGACCCAATAGCTCGCACCGACGGCCGCACCGCGGCCGAGCCCGCGCGCTACATAATCGACCAGCAGCACCATGGCTGGCACCAGGCCCAGCGCGTTCGCTGCGTACTGGGCATACAACACCCGCATGGCCGTGTTCGCGCCGCGGGCCGGGGCGGCAGCGGATTGCGCTGGCGCGCTAGCGGCGCCGGCGGCTTGCGCTGCGTTATCGCCGGGCCAGCCGAACCAGCTCACCGCGGTCAGCACGAGGGCCACCACGCCGAGCCCGAGCCACGTGTCCCGCAGGCCAAGCTGCAGCAGTTGCGGAACGATGGTGCCGGACGCGGCGATGCCAAGGCCCAGCCCGAGGAAGATCATGCCCCCCGCGAAGCCGCGGCGCGCCGGCGGGATGTGCGGCAGGATCGTGGTCGCCACCAGCACCATGATGGCGCCGCCCGACAAGCCCGAAGCAAAGCGCCACAGGAAGAACCAGCTCACGGAAAGCGGAAAGCCGCAGGCAAAGAAGGCCACCGTGGCGACCAGCATCAGCAAGCGCAGCGCGCTGCGGTTGGACAGCGCGCTGGCGAGCGGGCGGCCCAGCAAGGCGCCGGCCAGGTAGCCGGCGAAATTGGCCGCGCCGAGCGTCACTGCTTGTGACGAGGTGAACCAGTGCGCCTGGATCAGCGAAGGGATCAGGGGCGTGTAGGCGAACCGGGCCAGCCCGATGGCGACCAGGCTGCCGCAAAGGCCGGCCAGCATGGCGAACATGGCTTGCGCATCCAGCGCGCTGGCGCGGCCTGGCATGGCAAGGGTGTCTTGTGACATGAACTTCTCCTGCGATGGACCCGAAGCCGTTGGCGACAGGCCTTCCATTGTGGGAACGGCGTCAGCGTGAAAGCGATTGCCTTGTTTTGTTGCGATCGATATAGAACGGATACTATAACACTCGATATAAAACGCAAGCAGATTTTTTGTGGCAAATAGTGCACAGCAGGACGAGATGGCCGGGCCCGCTTCATGCCGGTCTGTTCGGCACCCCGCATGCCGGGCCCGGCATGCGTTGAGACCCGCGGATGCGCGTGAAACAATGGCCTGGCGTGTTAGCTATGCAAACGGGAGAGCGAAAATGACAGACAACGCCCGCCTTCGGCTGCTCCGGATCGCGCTGGTAGTGGTGGGCGCGGTTGCGCTCGCGCTCTATCCGCTGATGGTGCTGTGGCCATCCGGCTGGGCATGGCACAGCGGGTACTCGGACTATCCGCTGATGATCGTCGGCATCTACGCGACGCTGGGTGTGTTCCTGATCCTCGCGGCGCGCGATCCGCTGCGCCACCTGAGCCTGATCTGGTTCACGGTGTGGTCGAGCCTGGTGCACGGCGGCATCATGGCTGTCGAGGCGCTCGCGAGCGTGCACCAGCGCGGGCACCTGCTTGGCGACGTGCCCGGTTTGCTTATCGCAGCAGCGGTGCTGGCCGTGCTGACACCGCGCGGATCGACGGTGCGGCGGCTGCGCGGGGAGCGCTAGGCCGCGGGCCGGGCGCTCCGGGGCAGGCCGGCCGCCCGGAGGTGCCGGGCGCTATGCGCCGGCCGGCAGGATCTCCACATCCGCAATCCAGTTGCGCTGCCGCCGCGCCAGCCGGTCCTCCGTGCTTTCGCCGTCGAAGGTGGTGCTTGCGGGATGGCGCACCAGCGCCGGATCCACGCCTTCCAGCGCATTGACGCTGACCACCGCATAGAGCCGCCCGCCGATCTGGCAGCTGACCAGCGGGACCACACCGCAGCGGGTGCAGACATGGAAGCGGGCAGTCTCGGTGCCGAAGGCGTATCCGGAGACGGCGGCGGGGTCCTTGACGATGACCCTCAGCGAGCCCTCGGGGCAGGAGGTCCAGACCCCGCCATGCTTGGTGCAGAACGAGCAGGTGCAGCGGCGCGCGGGGATCTCCGGCGCGTCGGACTTCCAGTCGAGCGTGAACGAGATATTGCCGCAGTGGCAGCTGCCGGTGGTGAGCATGCGACGGCTCCGGGGTTCCGATAAGGACGTTGAACGGATGCATCCTGCATTGGGGAGATGCAGCGTCCGGCGACCATATCACGAGTGAGCGCAGGGGCGGAACACGGGCGTGAATCCTGCCCCACCGGCAACCCGCTGCCGGACGACCGTACCTCGGTGACGAAAGACGTGGCGCGCCCTGCCGCTACCGCGCCGGTGCAACGTGCATTCGCCCGGGAGCCAGGATCGCGGCGGCCGCAGCCGTCGTTAGAAGGATCCGAAGGTCCCGCCGATGAGGATCACCGCGACCAGTGCGGCGATGGGGCCGGCGATGCCCACCACCACGATGTCACGATAGCTCTCGCGGTGGGTGGTGCCGCACACCGCCAGCAGGGTTACCACCGCGCCGTTGTGCGGCAGGCTGTCGAGCGTGCCGGCGCCGATCACGGCGACACGGTGCATCAGGGCCGGGTCGATGCCGGTGACTTCGGCCAGTTGCAGATAGGTGCCGCCGAGCGCCTGCAGCGCGATGGTCAGGCCGCCCGAGGCCGAGCCGGTCAGCGCGGCCAGCACATTGGTGGCCACCGCGAGCGATACCAGCGGACCGCCCTCGATCGACAGCACCCAGTCGCGCACCACGTCGAAGCCGGGCAGGGCTGCCACCACCGCGCCGAAACCCACCAGGCTGGCCACGCTCACGGCCGGCAGYACGGCCGCATTGGCGCCGGCGTCCATGCTCTCGCGCAGCTTGCGCAGGCGCTTGCGGTGCAGGATCAGCAGGCAGAGCGTGGCGGCCGCCAGCGCCACGATTACCGACCACACCCCGCCCAGCGCCGCCAGGCTGGTGCCGCCCCAGCGCTCGTCGGCCAGGTAGCCGGCGTCCTGGCGCGGCAGTACCAGCAGGCTCATGACCAGGTTGACGGCGACCACCACCACCAGCGGCGCGAAGGCGCTCCACACGGCAGGCAGTTCTTCGCTGCGCGCGCCGCGGTGGGCCTCGGCGGGATCGAATTCGCGCGCCACGGTGGCGCGCTCGCGCACCAGCGCATCGTCGGCAGCGCGGTCGGCGCAAGCCAGCGCATGGTCGCCGAAGGTCTCGCCCGCGCGGCGCGCGGCACGCTCCACCCGCCCCAGCCACCAGAGCCCGAAGCCCAGCATGATGGCCGCGGCAATCACGCCCAGGCCCGGCGCGGCGAACGGCGTGGTGCCGAAGAACGGCATGGGGATGGCGTTCTGGATGGCCGGCGTGCCCGGCAGCGCGGACATGGTGAAGGTGGAGGTCCCAAGCGCGATCGCAGCCGGCATCAGCCGGCGCGGGATCTGCGCGGCGGCAAACAGCGCCTGTGCCATCGGCGCCAGCACGAAAAAGGCCACGAACAGGCTGACCCCGCCATAGGTGACCAGCGCACCGGCCAGCACCACCGCCAGGATGGCCCGCCGCGGGCCGAGCTTGAGGATCATCCAGGCGGCGATGGCGTTGACCGAGCCGCTGTCGTCCATCAGCTTGYCGAACAGCGCGCCCAGCAGGAACAGCGGGAAGAACTGCGCGAAGAAGCCCGCCGCATTGGCCATGAAGGTCTGGGTCCAGTGCGCCAGCAGCGGCTCGCCCGCCGTGGCCGCGGCCAGCAGCGCGGCGGCCGGCGCCAGCAGCAGGATGCTCCAGCCCCGGTAGGCCAGCCAGATCAGCAGGCCAAGGGCGAACAGGATGCCAGCAAGACCCATGGGGCAGTTCTCCCGTAGCAGTTGGTCGAGGTCGCAGGAGGAGCGCCGGCACAGCGCATCCACGTGCCGGGACAGCAGGCCGGAGGCGGCCTCGCGTCCCGGTTCGGGCGCCGGCCCGGGCCAGTCGCGGGGGCAATCCGCAAACGTCTACAGCATAGGTGACGCCGGCATGCGGCGTGGCGCACGCGGCGCCACGCTATTGCGCCTGCCGCTCCAGCACCTCCCAGAGTTCGAGCAGGGTAGGGTTGCCGGCGTGGGCCGCGCGGTAGGCGCAGATGTCGAGTCCGGAGTGCCATGTGGCATCGCCGGCCGGCACCAGGGTGCCCGCGGCCAGCGCGTCGGCCGCGGTGGTGCGCGGCAGCCAGGCCACGCCGTGCCCTTCGATGGCCATCTTCATCAGCAGGATCGCCATATCCGCCTCGTAGCAGCGCTCCAGGGGGCGGCGCGGCGGCGTGCCTTCCAGGATGACCTCCACCACGCGCCCGAGCGTGGTGCCGGCGGTATAGGCCAGGTAGGGAATCGGCTTGTGGCCGCTGCCGCCCAGCGAGAACAGCGGGCCGCCGCGCAAGTTGGGCGCGCTCAGCGGCATCAGCAGGTCATGGCCCACGGTCAGGCTGCGGAACTTGTCGGTATCCAGCGAGACCGGCACGCGCGCATGGTTGTAGCCCAGCATCAGGTCGCAGTTGCCCTCCGACAAGGCCACCACCGCTTCGAGCACGTTGGCGGCCACCACGCGTGCATTGAACTGGCCGTAGCGGGCCTGGCAGGCTTTGAGCCAGGTGGGCAGGAAGGTCAGCGACAAGGTGTGCCCGGCGGCGATCTGGATGGCCTTGCCCGGCATGCGGCTTTCCTGGCGCAGGGTGGCGCGCGCGTCCATCAGCAGGGTCAGCGCTTCGCGGCCGCTGGCGCAGAAGGTCTTGCCCGCGGGCGTGAGATCGAGCGGGAAGGTGTTGCGGTCGACCAGCACCGCGCCGGCCCAGTCTTCCAGGGAGCGGATGCGCCGCGACAGGGCCGATTGCGTGATGTGCCGCAACTCGGCGGCACGCGAGAAGCTGCGGGTCTTTTCCAGGACCAGCAGGTCGTCGATCCATTTCAGTTGCATGGCTTGCGCGTTCCTAGGACTGTTTCGGGTGGTCCCGTGAACGGATCGCCGCGGGCCTCTCGCACGGATCTTCCACAGGGGTATTCCATTTTCGCATAGCCTTATGGCCGATCCGCATCCCGGTGTCCGGAAGCCCGCCCTAGAATCATCACTTCCCATCAGCCGGCATATCGCCCGAAGGCGAAGCAGATCCAGCATGACAGGGGCGCGCAAACAAGCTGGCAGGCAAAGCGGCTGCGCCCTGGAACGCATCCGAACCTACCTAGGCAGTCAACGTCTCTCGACGCTTTCCGGAGCTACCCTGATCATGTTCACGCAGTCGCTTTTCCGCACACGTTCGTGCCATGCCGGCCTGCTGCTGGCACTGGCCCTCGGCGCCGCCGCGCCGGCCGCCGCCGCGGACTATCCCGACCACCCGGTGCAACTGGTGTTGTCCTTCCCGCCGTCCGGCGCCACCGACGTGCTGGCGCGTGCGGTGGGGCAGCGCTTGTCCACCGTGCTCAGGCAGCCCGTGGTGGTGGACAACCGCCCGGGCGCGGGCGGCGCCATCGGCATGGGCTACGCGGCCAAGGCCGCGCCCGACGGCTACACGCTGTACCTGGCTGCCGTCAGCAATGCCGCCATCGCGGCAGCCACGTACAACAGCCAGCCTGCCAGCCTGAGCCGGGATTTCGTGCCCATCGCGGGCATCGGCACCGTGCCGCATATCCTGGTGGTGCCGGCCTCGCTGCCGGTGCATTCGGTGCCCGAGCTGGTGAGCCTRCTCAAGGCCTCGCCCGGCAAGTACAACTTCGCCTCGCAGGGCGCCGGCACGCTGTCGCACCTGGAATCGGAGCTGTTCAAGCTGCGCACCGGGGTGGACGTGGTGCACGTGCCATACAAGGGCAGCTCGTTCGCACTGCCGGACCTGATCGCCGGGCGCTCCACCCTGATGTTCGACAGCATTCCCTCGGCGCTGCCGCATGTGAAATCCGGCAAGCTGCGCCTGCTGGCGGTGGCGTCCGGGCAGCGCGTGAGTTCGCTGCCCGATGCGCAGACCGTGACCGAGGCGGGCATCCGCGATTTCCGTGCCGACAACCTGTTTGGCCTGGTCGCGCCGAAGGGCACGCCGCCGCAGGTGGTCCGGCAGCTTGCCGCCGCCATGAAGGAGGTGCTGGCCTCGCCCGAGCTTGGCGCGTCGATGGAAGCGCAGGGCGTGCAGATCAAGTACACCCCGCCCGAGCAGTTCGGCCAGATGATCGGCGACGAGATGCGCACGTGGGAAAAGGTGGCGCGCGCGGCCAACGTGCGGATCGAATAGACGCAGCCGTGAAGACATCGCGCTTTCCGTCGTTTTCTTGTTCTTGAAGTGCCCGGCAGCAGCCGTCCCGCGACGGTGGCTACCGGGCGTTGCAGTCCCCTGATTCCTCAACTTTCAATCGCCGCTCACCGGGCGCAAGCGCTTAGTCCCATGACCAATTTCTGGAATTTCCCCTATCCCTCGCAGCGCGTGCCGGTCCTGGCCGACAACGTGGTGGCCACCTCGCAGCCGCTGGCGGCCGCGGCCGGGCTGCGCATGCTGGCCCGCGGCGGCAACGCCGTGGACGCGGCGCTGGCCACCGCCATCGCCCTGACCGTGGTCGAGCCCTGCATGAACGGGATCGGTGGCGATGCCTTCGCGCTGATCTGGGACGGCAAGGAACTGCACGGCCTGAACGCCAGCGGCCGCGCGCCCGCGGCCTGGACGCCGGAGTATTTCTCGCGCTACGACAGCATGCCCCCCAACGGCTGGGACACCGTGACCGTGCCAGGCGCGGTGTCCGGCTGGCGTGCCACCTGGGAAAAGTTCGGCAGCCTGCCGTTCGCTGACCTGTTCGAGCCCGCGCTGGAATATGCGCGCAATGGCTACCTGGTCTCGCACACCGTGCACCGCCAGTGGCAGGCGCAGGTGCCGGTGCTGATCGACAAGCCGGGCTTTGCCGACGCCTTCGCGCCGAACGGCCGCGCGCCGCTGCCGGGCGAGCGCTTTATCTGCGAGGGCCAGGCGCGGACGCTGGCCCGCATCGCCGAGACCAAGGGCGACGATTTCTATCATGGCGAACTGGCCGGCCGCATTGCCGCGCACGCGCGCGCCACCGGCGGGCTGATCACCGAGGCGGACCTGGCCGCGCACCGCGCTGACTGGGTCCAGCCGATCAGCACGGCCTACCGCGACCTGGAGCTGTTCGAGATCGGCCCGAACGGGCAGGGCATCGGCGCGCTGATGGCGCTGGGCATGCTGGAACAGTTCGACGTGGCCGGCATGGGCGTGGACTCCGCCGC
Source organism: Cupriavidus sp. 2TAF22 (assembly GCF_052115045.1). NCBI lineage: Bacteria > Pseudomonadati > Pseudomonadota > Betaproteobacteria > Burkholderiales > Burkholderiaceae > Cupriavidus > Cupriavidus sp. 2TAF22. The sequence goes on along the minus strand of NZ_JBFRFX010000010.1, from coordinate 165,900 downwards.
GGCCATCCACGTGCAGGTGGAAGCCATGAAGCTGGCCTTTGCCGACCTGCATGCCTACGTAGGCGACCACACGGCGATGACCGAGGTGCAGGCGGCCGATCTGCTGGATCGCCGCTACCTGGCCAGCCGCGCCAGGACCATCGACCTCGAGCGTGCCGGCGCGGCCGGCCCCGGCAAGCCGCACAGCGGCGGCACGGTCTACCTGACCGCGGCGGACCGCAACGGCATGATGGTTTCGTACATCCAGTCCAATTTCAAGGGCTTCGGCTCCGGCGTGGTGGTGCCCGGCACCGGCATCGCGCTGCATAACCGCGGCTGGGGCTTCAACCTCAAGCCCGGCCACCCCAACCAGGTCAGTCCCGGCAAGCGGCCGTTCCACACCATCATCCCCGGCTTCCTGATGCGCCAGGGCAAGCCGCTGGCCAGCTTCGGCGTGATGGGTGGCTCGATGCAGGCCCAGGGCCATGTGCAGATGGCCAGCCGCCTGGCGGACTTCGGCCAGAACCCGCAAGCCGCGTGCGACGGCCCGCGCTGGCGTGTGCTGGACGACAACAGCACCATCTCGGTGGAATGGAACTGCCCGGAAGCCACCGTGGCAGGGCTGCGCGCGCGCGGGCACAAGGTCGAGGTGGCGCCGCAGGGCAACCTGGACTTCGGCGGCGCCCAGATAGCGATGCGGCTCGACAGCGGCTACGCGGCCGCTTCGGATCACCGCAAGGACGGCTATCCGGTGGGATTCTGAGCACCGGGCTTCCGTTCTCGCGGCGCGGGGAACATGGCGCGATGTGTGGGCTGGAACACATCAGGCAGGCGCAGGTGGGGCATAGACTGAGGGCGTCCTGATTGCCAGCCCAAGGGAGGCCGCCATGGAAGCGCTCCGTTCGCGTCGCTTGCTCGACCGTGTTTCGCCGGCAGTGCTGGCCGATCTTCGCAGGATGCAGGCGGCCACCGAATGGGCCCTGGCACAGGCCGCGGCCGACCGGGTGCCGGTGGATCCGGCCGGCAAGGGGTTCGAATTTGCCCGCTATGATCCCGGCCTGAGAGGGTTTGTCGTGCTCCGGCTGCGAGGCCGGGTAAGCGGCGCCTGAGCCGCGCCCCGCACGACCGCGCGCCTGCGTGTCTTTCGCAGGCGGGCGCGCCGGCTCGTCTGATCCCTGCTTTTGTGATTCATCGGGATATTGATGGGCGCTCGATGGGCGCTTGATAGACGCTTCCAGCGGTGCATGTCGAGCACTTCCCGGGCGCATTCGCCGCCGCTCTGCGCAGCCCGCCCCCTGCATTCCCGCGCCCTGGCGTCCGAAGTTCACCCCGCTGCCCGCTAGCAGGCCCTCCACGGCGCGCCTTGCTATAATCCCGAATTACCCAAAATCATGCCGCCCTGGCTGTGCGTGCCTTTTCCCGTGTGCTTTTCCGGGAACGGGGCGTGCGGCGGAGGCGGCTCAACGCGTGACGGGGAGTTACGTGGCCGGAACCGATATCGCAGTGCAAAACGTCCCACCCGCAGGCAATGCCGTCTCGTCCGGCAGTTCGTTCCATGCCGCCATGAAGATCCTGCCTGCCGTGCAGCGGCAGGCGATGTTCGAGATCTATGCCTTCTGCCGGGCGGTGGACGATATCGCCGACGGCGATGACCCGCGTCCCGCGCGCCTGGCCGGGCTGGATGCCTGGCGCGCCGACCTGGCCGCCTGCTATGCCGGTTCGCCGCCGCCCGCCTTGCGCGGCTTGCATGCGCAGATCCAGCGCTTCGGGCTGCTGCAGGAGGATTTCCTGGCGGTCATCGATGGCATGGCCATGGATGTGGTGGGCGATGTGCGCGCGCCCGACGCCGCCACGCTGGACCTGTATTGCGATCGCGTGGCGAGCGCGGTTGGCCGGCTTGCGGTGCGCGTGTTCGGCATGGAGCGCGATGCCGGCGTGGCGCTGGCCTATCACCTGGGCCGTGCGCTGCAGCTGACCAATATCCTGCGCGACATCGACGAGGACGCCGGGCTGGGCCGCGTGTACCTGCCGGCCGAAGCGCTCACCAATGCTGGCGTGCCGCTGGGCGCGCCGCAGGCCATCGTCGGCCATCCGGCCGTGGGCCGCGCCTGCCTGGAAGTGGCGGGGCAGGCCCAGGCGCACTATGACAAGGCGTTCGCGATCATGGCGAACTGCCCGCGCCGCGTGGTGCGCTCGCCGCGCATCATGGGCGAGGTCTACCACGTGGTGCTGCAGCGCTTGCTGGCCCGCGGCTGGACCACGCCGCGCGAACGGGTGAGGGTGCCCCGCGCCCGCGCGCTCTGGATCCTGTTGCGGCACGGTCTCGTCTGAGGCGGTGCGCTGATTTGCCGCCGTACGCGGTCGCCGCCCGTCATGGGCCCGGCGAGCGTGCGGCATTGCTGTAATTTGCGTTGTTGAAGAGAGGACATCGAAACCGATGAGCCAAGTAGCAATATCCACCGATCCGGCCATCCCTGCGGCTGTCGCGCACGGCGCGCCGCAGGCGGGCGCGCTGGAAGGCGCGATCGGCCGCGCGCAGGACGCCCTGCTGGCGGCCCAGCAGCCGGACGGCCATTGGGTGTTCGAGCTGGAAGCCGACGCCACCATCCCGGCCGAGTACGTCCTGCTGGTGCATTACCTGGGCGAGACCGCCGATACCGTGCTGGAAGCGCGCATCGCGCGCTACCTGCGCCGCATCCAGAATGCCGACGGCGGCTGGCCGCTGTTCCACCAGGGCGCGTCCGACATCAGCGCCAGCGTGAAGGCGTATTTCGCGCTGAAGATGATCGGTGACGACCCCGATGCCGAGCACATGCGCCGCGCGCGCGCCTCCATTCATGCGCAGGGCGGCGCCGAGGGCAGCAATGTCTTCACCCGCACGCTGCTGGCGCTGTACGGCGTGATGCCGTGGCAGGCGGTGCCGATGATGCCGGTGGAGATCATGCTGCTGCCCCTGTGGTTCCCGTTCCATCTTTCCAAGGTGGCGTACTGGGCCCGCACGGTGATCGTGCCGCTGCTGGTGCTCAACAGCCTGCGTCCGCAGGCGCGCAATCCGCGCGGCGTGGGCATCGACGAGCTGTTCCTGCGCCCGTGCCAGGCCACGCGCCTGCCAGCCAAGGCGCCCCACCAGGGACGCGCGTGGTTCAGCTTCTTCCGCGTGGTCGATGCCGGCCTGCGCGTGGCCGAGCCGCTGTTCCCGCGCAGCCTGCGCAAGCGCGCCATCGACCGTGCGGAGCGGTTCGTGCGCGAACGCCTGAACGGCGAGGACGGCCTGGGCGCCATCTTCCCGGCCATGGCGAACGCCGTGATGATGTTCGACGTGCTGGGCGTGCCGAGGACCGATCCGGACGTGGCGATCGCGCGCGCGTCCGTCGAGAAGCTGCTGGTGGTGCATGGCGACGAAGCGTATTGCCAGCCTTGCCTGTCGCCGGTGTGGGACACCTCGCTGGCCAGCCATGCCCTGCTGGAAGCCGGCGGCGCGCGCGCCGAGGCGGCCGCCGAGCGCGGCCTGCAATGGCTGGTGCCGCTGCAGGAGCTGGACGTGCGCGGCGACTGGATCGTGCGGCGCCCGGACGTGCGCCCCGGCGGCTGGGCCTTCCAGTACGCCAATCCGCATTACCCGGACGTGGACGACACCGCCGTGGTGGCCATGGCCATGGACCGCGCCGCGCGCGTGGGCGCCGGCGCGCCCGCCGTGACGGCGGCCAGCCACCGCGAGCGCTATGGCGAAGCCGTTTCGCGCGCGCGCGAATGGGTCGAAGGCATGCAGAGCAGCAACGGCGGCTGGGGTGCCTTCGAGCCCGAGAACACGCACGAGTACCTCAACAACATTCCGTTCGCCGACCACGGCGCGCTGCTCGATCCGCCCACCGCCGATGTCTCGGCGCGCTGCCTGTCGATGCTGGCGCAGCTCGGCGAGAGCGCCACCAGCAGCGACGCCTTCAAGCGCGCGCTGCGCTACCTGCTGGACGAGCAGATGGCCGACGGCAGCTGGTATGGCCGCTGGGGCATGAACTATATCTACGGCACCTGGAGCGCCTTGTGCGCGCTCAACGCCGCGGGCATGGACCCGGAGGCGCCGGAGATGCGCCGCGCCGCCGAGTGGCTGATCTCGATCCAGAACGCCGACGGTGGCTGGGGCGAGGACGGCAGCAGCTACCGCCTCGACTACAAGGGCTACGAGCCCGCGCCGAGCGTGGCCTCGCAGACCGCGTGGGCGGTGCTGGCGCTGATGGCGGCCGGCGCCGTCGATCATCCGGCCGTGGCGCGCGGCATCGATTACCTGGTCGGCACGCAGCAGGCCGATGGCCTGTGGAACGAAGCGCGCTTCACCGCGGTGGGCTTCCCGCGCGTGTTCTACCTGCGTTACCACGGCTACGCGCGTTTCTTCCCGCTGTGGGCGCTGGCCCGCTTCCGCAACCTGCGCCGCGACGGCACGCGGGCGGTGGCGTGGGGGATGTAAGCACGGCAGTCCCGGCGCCGCGCCGCGCCGGTCCCATGCTCGTGGTGACCGGCATGCGCTTCGAGGCCCGCATTGCCGCGGGACCCGGCATCGAAACCCTGCATGGCCTGCGCGCCGAGGCGCTGGCGCAAGGCCTGCGCGAGCGCCTGGCGCAGCCCTGCGCCGGGGTGATCAGCTTCGGCGTGGCCGGCGGGCTGGATCCCGCGCTGCTGCCCGGCAAGGTGATCCTCGCCACCGGCATCCGCGCAGGCGCCAGCTTCTGGCCGGCCGATGCCGCCTGGCTGCGGGCGCTGTCCCGGTCTCTGCCCGATGCCGTCGCCGGCACGCTCGCCGGCGATGATTCACCGGTTACCTCCGTGGCCGCCAAGAGCGCGCTGCATGCCGCCACCGGCGCGCTGGCAGCCGACATGGAATCCCATATCGCAGCACGCATCGCGCACGAATACGGCGTCCCCTTCGCCGCCTGCCGCGTGGTGGTGGATCCGGCCGCGCGCGATGTCCCGCCCGCTGCGGTGGCCGGCATGGGTGCGGACGGCGGGACCGATATCTGGGCGGTATTGAAGTCTTTGCTGGCCGGGCCCGGCCAGTTGCCGGACCTGCTCAGGCTGGCGCGCGATGCGAAGCGCGCGAGGCTGGGGCTGGAAGCGGCACGGCGCCGCGTGGGAACGGGATTCGGGCTGGCCTGAACGGGGCTCGAACGGGCTTGATGGGGCTTGATGGGGCTTGCGCCGGAATCAGGACGATTCCGGCAGGCGGGCAGCCTGGGCGCTCCTCGGCGCCCGGGCCACCACAAGGCTGATGACTATTCCTTCCTGGTGCTCTCGTCCGGCGCCTTTTCCGCGCCGCCGGCTGGCGGCGGAACCGGTGCCGCCGTTGCCTCGGCCGGTGTAGCGGCCGGCGCAGAGGCCGGTGCAGAGGCCGGTGCGCCGGGCGCCGCGGCCGGCGCGGCATCCGCCGGCGCGTCGTCGTCTTCATATTGCGGCAGCTTGCCGCTGCCGCCGTCGATCAGGTACTGGCGCCGCTGCAGGTATCCATCCCGTACGAAACTGTATTTGTCCAGCGCCGCCAGCGTCAGCAGGTCGGTCGCGCCCAGCGCATTGGTGCGGGCATCGAGGAAACCCAGGAAGTACAGGCCGTAGCGGTAGTCCTGGTCGACCCACGTGGTGGGCGAGATCTGGAAGTTCACGTACAGGCCGATCCCGTCGCGGATCGAGCTGGGGCCGAACAGCGGCAGCACCAGGTACGGGCCCGAGGGTATGCCCCACACGCCCATGGTCAGGCCGAAGTCCTGTGCGTGCTTGCTAAGGCCGGCCGGCGTGGCGATATCGATCAGGCCGCCGATGCCGAGCGTGGAGTTGACGGCGATCCGCATGAAGGTCTCGGCCGCGTCGACGCCCTTGCCCTGCAGCACGTTGTTGACGAAATTGCCGACGTCGGCGAGGTTCGAGTAGAAGTTGGTGATGGCGGTGCGCACGGGCTGCGGCGTGACGGCGCGATAGCCCTTGGCCAATGGGGTCGCCACGTATTCGTCGGCCTTGTCATTGATCGTGAATATGACGCGGTTGAACGGCTCGATGGGGTCGTTCGGGCTGGCCTGGGGGCCGCTGGCGCAGGCTGTGGCCAGCAGCGCGAGGGACAGCGCCGGCAGCAGCCGGGTAATACTGGAGGGACGGTAATCGGAACGGGTCGTCATGGTTGGCGGGTTTTCAGTGGACCGGCCCCTTGGCAGGCGCGGACCGCTTGCGCGGCTTGCCCATCAGGATCGGCTGGAAGAAGACGGCGCCGGCCAGCGTGCACGCCAGCGCCAGCGCCAGCAGCTTGCCCATGCTGGCGGTGCCCGGATGCTGCGACAGCCAGAGGCTGCCGAAGGCGGTGGCGGTGGTGGCGGCGCTGAAGAGCACGGCGTGGGTCAGCGGCGATTGCAGCAGGTGCGTCTTGCCTTCGCGCCAGGCAATCACATAGTAGATCTTGAATGCCACGCCGATGCCGAACAGCAGCGGCAGCGCAATCACGTTGGCGAAATTGAGCGGGATGCCGAACACCACGCACAGCTCCAGCGTCAGCAGCGCCGAGACCAGCAGCGGCACCAGCGTGCGCAGCACGTCGCCCACGCGGCGCAGCGTCACCCACAGCAAGATGGTGATCGACACCACGGCCCACACGCCGGCCTGGGCGAAGGCGGTCATGATGGTGTCGGCCGAGCCGCGGATCGAGATCGGCCCGCCCACGGCATCCGGCGCAACGCCTTGCACGGCATCGATAAAGCGCTTGAGCGCGGCGTCGCGCAGATCGCTGTCGACGCTGGAGGCGTCGGCATCGCCGGGCTTGGCCGCGGCGGGGAGCTTGGGACTCACGCTGACCAGCGCCTGGCCGTCCGGTGCGACCCAGTCGCGCACCATGGCGGGCGGCAGCGATGCCTGCGTGACCGGCTGCGGCGACAGGGTGCGCTGCAGGCGCGCCAGCGCCAGGCGCAGCGGCAGGGCGATGGCCTGCTCCGCGCGGTCGCGCGTGGCGGCATCGGCGGCGGCGAGCTTGCGCAGCGACGCGGCCAGGTGGCTGGCCTGCGTCGCGCCGGGGCCGGGATGGTCTTCGGCGGCGAGCGCCAGCTGGCGCGCCGCGTTCTTGAGCGAGCTGACGCGGCGCTCGTCGTTGGCCGGCGTGGCCACGGTCTGCGTCAGCACCGGCATCAGGCTGGCGCTCGCATCGGCGATCAGCGCCAGCTTGGCCGGCTGGTCGTCGGGAATGAAGGTCTGCAGCGTGACCACGCGCGACACCTCGGGCAGCGCCGCCAGGCGGGCGGCGGCGGCCTTGGCGGCATCCAGCGAGGGGGTCAGCACATTGACATTGTCGGTGCCGGCCTGGGGCGCATCCTTGAGCGAGAGCAGCGTCGCCATCGATTCGGAGTGCGGATCCTTGAGGTGCAGCGGATCGAAATCGAAGCGCAGGTGCATCAGCAGCGGCGCGCCCGCCAGGATCACGCCGAGGGTGGCGATCAGGACCTGGGTGCGGTAGCGCTCGAAGAAGGCGTCGGCGGGCGCCAGCCACTTGAAGCCTGGCACGTCGAGCCGGCCGGCTTCGTCCTTCGGGCGCATCACGGTGATCAGCGCCGGCAGCAGGGTAATGGTGGTGCTGAAGGCCACCAGCATGCCCACGCCGGCGATCTTGCCCAGCTCCGCCACGCCGCGGTAGTCGGTCGGCAGGAAGCAGAAGAAGGCGGCCGCGGTGGCGGCCGCGGCCAGCGCGAGCGGCACGCCTACCGCCTTGGCGGCGCAGGCGAGCGCGTCGGGGATGTCGGGGTGTGTGTGGCGCTCGGCGCGGTAGCGCACGCCGAACTGGATGCCGAAGTCCACGCCCAGGCCGACGAACAGCACGGCGAAGGCGACCGAGATCATGTTCAGCGCGCCCACCATGGCCAGTCCCAGCGCGGCGGTGATGGCCAGGCCGACCAGCAGGCTGGCCAGCACCGCCATGATCAGCCGCTTGGAGCGCAGCGCCAGCCACAGGATCAGGATCACCACCAGCAGGGTCAGCACGCCGTTCATGGCGGCGCCTTCCTTGACCGAGGCGAACTCGTCGTCGGCCAGCGCCTGCGAGCCGGTCAGGTGCACGCTGGCGCCGAAGCGCTTGTCCAGCCCGAGCTTGAGCGCAGTGGCGCGGATGGCTTCGGCCGCGCCGGCGCCGGCCTGCAGGTCGGCGTAGTCGAGCACGGGGCTGAGCGCGACGAAGGACATCGCCGTGGCGCCGGGCGCCAGCTCCTGGCCGGAGTCGACCAGCCCGGTCCAGGACAGCGCGCCCGGCTTGCCGGCCAGCACCTGGTCGACCACCCCGGCGCTGCTGCCGAGCAGCTTGGCCATGTCGCCCAGCTTGATCTGACCCAGCTGCAGCGGCAGGTTCAGCGTGGTGGTGAGCGTGTCGGACAGGCCGCGCAGGGTCGGGTCGTGCGCCAGCGCGTTGAGCAGCGGGCGCGCCTGCTTGAGCTGGGAGGTCACGTCACGCAGCTTGGCGGTATCGAGGAAGAGCAGGCCGTTGTGCTCGAAGAAATCGCCGGCGCCGGGCTGGCTGACCGCGCGAAAGCGCGTGGTCTGCTGCCCGAGCGCCTTGGCCAGCTCGTCGGCGGCGGCATCGGCCAGCTCGGGGGCCGGCGCCTTCACCACGGCCAGGATCATCTGGTCGCGCTGGGGAAAGGCGGCGCTGACCGCGGCATCACGTTTCGCCCAGGGCTGGTCCGATTCCAGCAGGCGGCTGATATCGGTATTGATGGCGAAGTGCCGAGCCACATAGATACCGCTGACGATGGTCAGCAACAGCGCAAGCGCGATCACGGGCCAGGCGCGGCGGGTGGAGAACTTGACGATGCGAATGACCGACGACGTCAGCATGGGCGATATGGGGACCTGAGTGATGCGCTACGGCGGGCGCGGTAAAAGATACACGCGGAGGTACCGCGCACGGTACGCCGCAAGGTGCCGCTCTGGTCGCAATGCGAAGCCTCATGCAAGCGACAAGACGAAGCAAAGGCACAAAGCGGCAGCCGCGAGTATAACGGGACGGCACGGCATGGCGCTCGGGTACCGGGCCGCGCCGCGGTGCGCGCGAGGCGCCACGCGGGCGAGCCGGGCCCGGTGCGTGCCTGCGCCGGTACGCTATACTGCCCCGTCATGTGCGCGCAAGCCGTCTGCAGCCTGGCTTTTGTGGCGCTGAGGCGCGCTGCGGCACTCTCCATGTCTGGTTTCCTTGGCAAAGCCGCCGGACCCGTCCGACGGTCGACCCGACCGGCATTTTCAGGTCTAAATTCGCATGAAGACACACGGTATTGCTTTCCAGGCCCTGGTTCCGCTCGCGGCGGTGGCCATGGTATCGGCCGCGCAGGCGCAATCGGTGGACAAGTCCTCGCCGGACCGCCTGGTGCGGGCCGCGGTCGAGGGCGTGATCAGCACGATCCAGTCCAGCCCGGATACGCGCAGCGGCGACCTGGCCAAGATCACGGCCGTGGTGGAGCGCCAGTTCCTGCCCTACGCCGACTTCGAGCGTACCACCCGGCTGGCGGTGGGCAGCGCCTGGCGCAATGCCACGCCCGAGCAGCAGAAGCAACTCTACGAGCAGTTCCAGACCCTGCTGGTGCGCAGCTATGCGGTATCGCTGTCACAGTTGCGCGAGCAGAAGGTGAAATTCAGCTACAAGCCGGTCCTGGCCGCGGCCAATGCCACCGATGTGGTGGTGGAGACGCGGGTGCAGAACAACGGCGACGATATGCAGATCGACTACCGTCTGCAGCGCAGCGGCAACGGCTGGAAGATCTATGACATCAACATGATGGGGGCCTGGCTGATCGAGGTGTACCGCCGCCAGTTCGCCGACATCGTGGCGCGCAACGGCATCGACGGGCTGCTCAAGTACCTCGTCAACCACAACGCACGCCGGACCGCGGACGCCTGAGCGCCCGCCGGCAGCCGCGCCGGGCGGTACGCAAGGTACCGCGGCGCGGCGCTCCCGTCGGGGAGCGTCCCGGGTGCTTAGTGGGCGGCCGCCTTGCGCGTGGCGGCGTCGTTGGCTGCCTTGGCCTTGGAGCGGCCGATCTCTTCGAGCTTGATCTCGACGTGCTTCGAGAACACGTAGTCGGCGGGGCGCTGCTTGTCCAGCGGGATATCCGGGGCCATCGGGCCCGAGGTACGCACGCCGCGCAGGGACACGCCCAGCGCCTTGAGCGGATGGGAGATGGTGTCGGCCACGGCGGTGGCTTCGAAGCCGCTGTGTACCATGCAGTCGGCGCACTTTTCGTAGTTGCCGGTGCCGTAGGCGTCCCAGTCGGTGGTGTCCATCAATTCCTTGAAGGTCTTCACATAACCTTCGCCCAGCAGGTAGCACGGACGTTGCCAGCCGAACACCGTGCGCGCCGGGTTGCCCCAGGGCGTGCAGTGATAGGTCTGGTTGCCGGCCAGGAAGTCCAGGAACAGCGTGGACTGGCTGAATGCCCATTTCTTGCCGTTCTGGCCGCGCTGCAGGATGTCGCGGAACAGCTGCTTGGTCTTGCCGCGGTTCAGGAAGTGCTGCTGGTCCGGCGCGCGCTCGTAGGCATAGCCCGGCGACACGGTGATGCCATCCACGCCGATTTCCTTGACCGAGTCGAAGAACTTCGCGACCTTTTCCGGCTCGGCGTTGTTGAACAGCGTGCAGTTGATGTTGACCCGGAAGCCGCGCGCCTTGGCCGCGCGGATCGCCGCCACGGCGCGGTCGTAGACGCCTTCCTGGCTGACTGCGTGGTCGTGCATGTCGCGGTCGCCGTCCAGGTGGACCGACCACACGAAGTAGGGGTTGGGCTCGTACTGGTCCAGCTTCTTTTCCATCAGCAGCGCGTTGGTGCACAGGTAGACGAAGCGCTTGCGGGCGATGATGCCCCGCACGATCTCCGGCATGTCACGGTGCAGCAGCGGCTCGCCGCCGGCGATGGACACCACCGGCGCGCCGCATTCGTCGACGGCGCCCAGGCATTCCGCCACGGACAGGCGCTGGTTCAGGATTTCGTCCGGATAGTCGATCTTGCCGCAGCCGTTGCACGCCAGGTTGCATCGGAACAGGGGCTCGAGCATCAGCGCCAGGGGGTAGCGCTTGTTGCCGGACAGATGCTGCTTGACGACGTAGGCGCCCACGCGGGCGACTTGCAGAAAGGGAATGGCCATTTACTTCCTTCTTATATGGGGGCGGCCGGGCATTACCCGGCGGCGGTTTGCGGGTCCGGCTGCGGCGCGGCCTCGGGGGTGGCCTTGCTGGCAGCCGTGCGCTTGCGCGCGGGCGGGTCGGCCAGTTCGGCGGGCAGCCGGAATTCAGCGTGTTCCTCGCGGCCGTCCATGGTGGAGACTTCCACCGGACCCAGGCGGCGCAGCGTGGCGATCACGTCCATGACCATCTCCTCGGGGGCGGAGGCGCCAGCGGTGATGCCGACGACTTCGACGCCGCGCACCCATTCGGGGTTCAGCTCGCTGCCATCGGCGATCAGATAGCTGGGCACGCCGCTTTCCGTGCCGATTTCGCGCAGCCGGTTGGAGTTGGAGCTATTGGTGGCGCCGATCACGAGGATCAGTTCCACCTGTTTGGAGAGTTCGCGCACCGCGCTCTGGCGGTTTTGCGTTGCATAGCAAATGTCGCGCGTATCCGGCCCCACCAGATTGGCGAAGCGGCGGGTCAGCGCGGCAATGATATTACGTGTGTCGTCCACGCTGAGCGTGGTCTGCGTCACATAGGCGACCGGGGTGTCTTCCGGCAGCTCCAGCTCGGCGACTTCTGCCTCGCTCTGCACCAGGATCACCTTGCCCGGGATCTGGCCCATGGTGCCTTCGACTTCAGGGTGGCCGGCATGGCCGATCAGGATCACGGTGCGGCCGCTGGCGGCGTACTGGCGCCCCTGGGTGTGGACCTTGATCACCAGCGGGCAGGTCGCGTCGATCGAGTGCAGCTCGCGGGTGCGTGCGTCGGCCTCGACGTCCTTGGATACGCCATGCGCGCTGAAAATGGTGACGGCGCCGCTAGGCACTTCGTCCAGTTCTTCGACGAAGCGCGCGCCTTTGCGCCTCAGTCCTTCTACAACGTGCTTGTTGTGCACGATTTCATGTCGCACGAACACCGGGGCACCGTGCTTGAGCAATGCGCGGTCTACAATCTCGATCGCGCGCACTACACCGGCACAGAAGCCACGGGGTTGAGCAAGAATCACCTGCATAAAGATAGGCCCCCCGACCCAGTCAACGGGTTCAGCATTAGTTGATATTCCGGAATCACTTTCCCGTCATACGGTGGTTACTATATACCCGTGCCGCAACCTTTGCCCGGCACCTGGCTTTCGCCAGCAACACTTTGAGGTTTTTTTCCGTGAGTAATATGACGTCAGGAGACTATGTGCTGGTAACCGGCGCCTCCGGCTTTCTCGGATCGGCGGTGGCACGACAGGCTCTGGCGCGCGGCTTCCGGGTGCGCGCGATGGTACGCGCCCAAAGCCCGCGGCGCAACCTTGACGGGTTGCCCGTGGAGATCGCGGAAGGCGACATGCGCGACGCGCGCGCGATGGAGGCAGCGCTCAGGGGCGTGCGCTACCTGTTCCATGTGGCGGCCGATTATCGCTTGTGGGCGCCGGATCCCGAGGAAATCGTCCGCACCAACGTGGCCGGCACCGAGGCCGTGATGGGCGCCGCGCAGACCTGCGGGGTGGAGCGCATCGTCTACACCAGCAGCGTGGCGACCCTGCGTGTCGCGGGCGCCACGGCGCCGGTCGCCGAAGATGCGCCGATGGGCGGCCACGAAGCCATTGGCGCTTACAAGCGCAGCAAGGTGCTGGCCGAGCGCGTGGTGGAGCGCATGGTGGCCCGCGACGGGCTGCCTGCGGTGATCGTCAATCCCTCCACGCCGATCGGTCCGCGCGACGTGCGGCCCACGCCGACCGGCCGCATCATCGTCGAGGCAGCCAGCGGCAAGATCCCGGCCTTCGTCGATACCGGCCTCAACCTGGTCCATGTGGACGACGTGGCCGCAGGCCACATGCTCGCGCTGGACCGCGGCGTCACCGGCGAGCGCTACATCCTGGGCGGGCAGGACGTCACCCTGCAGCAGATGCTGGCCGACCTCGCTGCCATGACGGGTCGGCGCCCGCCCACCATCAAGCTGCCGCGCTGGCCGCTCTATCCGCTGGCCTACGCGGCCGAAGCGGTGGCCCGCGTGACCGGCAAGGAGCCGTTCCTGACGGCCGACGGCCTGTCCATGTCGAAATACCAGATGTTCTTCAGCTCGGAAAAGGCGCGCCGGGTGCTTGGCTACCAGGCCAGGCCCTACCAGGAAGCGCTGCGCGAGGCACTGGAGTGGTTCCGCGGCGCAGGCTACCTGCGCTGAGCCCGGGCCGGGCAGGTCCCGGCCTGGCGCTCAGCCGCGCTGCGGCGCCTGCGAGCGGCCTTTCCACTGGCCGCCCTTGCGCAGCCAGTAGCGGCGCGCGGAGTCGACGGTCGCGCCCAGGTAGAACAGCGCGGTCAGCGGCAGCAGCGGCGCCAGCCACGGCGGCTGGCGGTATTCGCGCAGCATCGGCGCGTAGGCCAGCGACATCGCCAGCCAGGCCGCCCAGGCCGGCCACAGGCGCGCTCCGCCCGCCAGCGCCAGCACGGGCGGCGCCAGGTAGGTCAGCGCCATGCCGGCCACCGCGCCGGCAAGCAGCAGCGGCGAGTAGCGCAGCTGCGTGTAGGCGCTGCGGGTGATCATGTCCCACAGGCTGCGCCAGTCGTCGTAGGGACGCACCGAAACGCTGTCGTCGGCCAGGTCCAGGCGGATCGAACCGCCTTGCTTGATGCACGCCGCGAGGCTGCAGTCGTCGATCAGTTCCCCGCGGATCGCCTCGAACCCGCCGATGCGGGCCAGTGCCGTGCGCCGCGCCAGCATGCAGCCGCCCGCGGCGGCCGCCACCCGGCTGCGCTTGTCGTTGACATGGGCGAAGGGGTACAACTTGGCGAAGAAGAAGACAAAAGCCGGCACGATCATGCGCTCCCACCACGAGGCACAGCGCAGCCGCACCATCAGCGATACCAGGTCGCGCTGCTCGTGTTCCGCGCGGGCCACCAGCTGCTTCAGCACACCGGCGCCATGATGGATGTCGGCATCGGTCAGCCACACCCAGGCCGCGCCCGGTGCCAGCGCATCGGCTGCTTCCAGCCCTTGCGACTGGGCCCAGACCTTGCCGCTCCAGCCCGCCGGCAGATCCCGCGCCGTGATGACGCTCAGGGAATCCGCCTTGCCCAGCGCCGCGGCCGCGCTGCGCGCCTTGTCCGCGGTACCGTCGGTGCTGTGATCGTCCACCACCACCAGATGCAGCCGCGCGGGATAGTCCTGGCCCAGTGCGCTGGCCACGGCCCCGCCGATCACCGTCGCCTCGTTGCGGGCGGGAATGATGGCGACGACCTCCGGCCACCGCGCCGGCGCGGGCGCGGGGGCGGGCTTGCGCACGCGCCAGAAGCCGCCGCGGCCGGCCAGCAGCACGCACCAGATGGCGAGCGGGATCAGGGACAACAAGAACATCTCAAAGCACTCCGGAGGGGATATAAGTGAATTAAGCCGCGCTTAGCGCAGCCATCGCCGCGCGAGCCGGGCCAGTCTGGGCACCGTCTCGGGACGCAGCAGGCGGGGATCATAGCCTGCCATGCGTTTTTCGTTCTCGCTCAGGCAGAGTTCGATCATCTCGCGCGCGGACATGGTATTGCCCAGCGCGGCCGAACTGTTCATCGGGAAATTGGCGTCCTTGGCCGAGCCGTCGGCCTCGATGCTGCGGGCCATGCCGATGCGCTCCTTGATCAGGAACAGCCATACCCGCAGCACCTTGAGCATGTACAGGGGGCGTCGCCACCAGGGCAGGCTGCGGCGGTACCAGGCCGCCCAGTTGATGAAGAACAGGATATGGCGGCCTTCTTCCTGGATGACCGGCTCAAAGGTTTCCACCAGTTCGGCGGGGAAGAATCCCGATTTCCTGGCGGCGGCAAACAGGCCGAAGGCGAAAAAACTGTCGATGCACTCGCTGTAGCCGGTGGCGAGCCAGCCCCATTCCAGGTCGGCCGGCGGCAGGTACTCCGGCTCCGGTTCCAGCGCAATGCCGTACGCCTCCACCAGCCGCGATAACACCACCTTGTGGCGCGCCTCTTCGCTGCTATCCATCTCCAGCGCACTGCGCAGCAGCGGATCGGCCACGGTATCGGCAAACGCCTTGACGCGCACCGACGCACGGCCTTCGGTCTGCACGGCGATATCCCAGATCGGCAGGGAGGTGACGCGGTGCAGGGCATCGGGATCGAGCCGGGGCCAGTCGATCACGGCGGGTTTGTAGGGGTTATGCGTCTGCAGCAGCATATTGCAGAACATGCGCAAGTGCTGCTGCGACCCGATGCGGACCGGTCCGGGCTCGGGATCGGTCCAGTTGCGCATGTCGTAGTCCGCTTGATCGACCGCGGCTTTCGCGATGGTGGCTGCGACGGCAGTTGCCCGGGCCTCTGCACCGGATGCGTCGGTTCTGCTGGGTGCGGCAAGCGCGTCAGACATCCGGCTCCCCTGGCAATTGATGATTCGCGGTCATTCTAGCGTGGCCCGGGCCCCCGCGTGTGCGTGAGAGGCATCAGAGGGCGCGCATGCCAGCCGGGGAGCGGGTTCCCGGTGCGCCGGCGGCGCTTGGGCATGCCCGCCGGCGCCGGCGAGCCGGCAAGGCCCATCGATTGCGTCGCCAGTCGCGGGATGCGTTTGGGGCAGACATGTATTTGGGATATTTCTCACACAGCTTTGCGAAATAACCTAGTAACCCGCCGCCTCGACTGGTCTCAAATTGCCTTGGGTTTTAGCGGCGCTATCAACAAAAGTACCGATACGGCGTCGATTTCGAAAATCGAAGGATAACGAAGTCGGAGAAATCATGGATCTGCTGGATACGGAGGAAGCGAGCCGAATCACCATCACGGACCTTGGACGGCTCACCCAGGTGCTGAAGTGCGACTACGACGCGATCGTGACAAGCCAGGGCGACGGCTTCTGGCGGGTGCAGTTCCTGCTGGGCGGGCACATTTATATGCTGGGCACCGTGCGCGGCAGCATCCGGCGATGGCGCCAGCTCGACGCGGTGATCGCCTTCCTGCAGTCCAATTGCCGCGACAGCAAGCAGGTCCGGCTGCAAATCGGCCAGTGGATTTTTTCAAGGAGCTAGCTTATGCGTATCGGACGCGCAGACAGGCGATTCAGGCGAAGACGTTAATCCTGCCTTTATCCTTATTCACCGGGTTTAGGAATTCACGCCAGGGAACTGGCAGGCCACGGCCGGAAATCAAGACGCCCCTGCGATCTTTCGATCGGCAGGGGCGTCTTGCTGCTGAATCACGCCAGCACAGCCTCACGCCGCGTGGCCGCGAGGCGCCGCCGGCGCAACGCTCAGGCCTGGTATTGCACCGGCTCGCGGGACTGCATGCCCAGGCGGTAGTACAGCACCGTGAGTAGCACCAGCCATGCCGGGCCGATGTACAGCGCGATGCGCGTGTCGGGGAAGTAGGCCATCAGCGCCACCACGAGGCCGAGGAAGGCCAGCGCGATCCACGAGCCATAGGGCCAGAACGGCATGCGGAAGGCAAGCTTGCCGCGTTCGGCCGCCGACAGGCCCCGGCGAAAGTTCATCTGCGTGACCAGGATCACCGCCCAGGTCCAGATGGCGCCGAAGGTGGAGATCGAGGTCACCCACACGAACACCTTTTCCGGCACCAGGTAGTTCAGCAGCACGCCGCACAGCAGGGCGGCGATCGACACCAGCAGTGCGCGRCGCGGCACGCCATTGCGGTCCACCACGGCGAAGGCGCGCGGCGCCTGGCCTTGCTGGGCGAGGTTGTAGAGCATGCGGCCGGTGCTGAAGATGCCGCCGTTGCACGACGACAGCGCGGCGGTCAGCACCACGAAGTTGATGATGCCGGCGGCGGTCTTGATGCCCAGGCGCTCGAAGGTCATCACGAAGGGGCTGCCCTGCGTGCCGAGTTCGTTCCACGGGTAGATGGCGAGGATCACGAACAGCGCGCCCACGTAGAAGATCAGGATGCGCCAGAACACGGAGTTGATCGCGCCGGGAATCGACTTCTGCGGGTTCCTGGCCTCGCCGGCGGTCAGGCCGATCATTTCCACGCCGAGGTACGCGAACATCACCATCTGCAGGGACATCAGCACGCCGGTGGCGCCATTGGGCATGAAGCCGCCGTGCTGCCACAGGTTGGAGAGGCCCACGGCCACGCCGCCGTTGCCGAAGCCGGCCACGATCATGCCGGTGCCGCCGATCAGCATCAGCACGATGGTCACGATCTTGATCATGGCGAACCAGAACTCGAACTCGCCGTAGGCCTTGACCGCCAGCAGGTTGACCGAGCCCATCGAGGCCAGCGCGGCCAGCGCCCAGATCCAGCGCGGCACGTCGGGGAACCAGATGCCCATGTAGATGGCCACGGCCGTGATTTCGGCGATGCAGGTCACCAGCCACAGGAACCAGTAGTTCCAGCCGGTCAGGTAGCCGGCGAGCGGCCCCATGTAGTCCTGCGCGTAGCGGCAGAAGGAGCCTGCCACCGGGTTGTGCACGGCCATCTCGCCAAGCGCGCGCATGATCAGGAAAATCATGGCGCCGCCGATGATATAGGCCAGCATGATGGCCGGTCCCGCCATCTTGATGGCGTTGGCCGAGCCCAGGAACAGGCCGACGCCGATGGCCGAGCCCAGCGCCATCAGCCTGATCTGGCGTTCGCCCAGGCCGCGGTGCAGTGCTTCTGCTTTTTCACTCATTGATTGTCTCCGGTCGGTAATCGTCCGGCGCCGCCCTGGGTAAGGGCGGGCCGGTTGCTTCCAGACTTCCGCCGGACGGGTCGCGCAGGTGATGCGCGCCCGCCCGGCACCGCAAATGACAGGGCCATGCCGGGTAGGCATGTCCTGCCGTCAACCATGCAAACTACGCAATTGCCTGTCTGGAGATTCCGTGCCTGCGATCAGTCAATGCAGTGATGCGGTGCTGTTGAGCGGAAGTGGCGAGCAGATTAAAGACAATCGATCAGTATTTGTTTGTGAAATTTTGGCATCAAGCAGTAATAAATCCTGCGACGATGGTTTGGAGGTGCCTTTTTAGGCGCTTATGCGATGTGCGTGATGCGCTATGCGCGCGCGCCGGCGCTGCGCCATGCGCCCGGCGGCATGCCGAAACGCTGGGTAAAGCGGCGCGTGAAGGTGGTCTGGTCGGGAAAGCCGAGCATCAGCGCGATGTCTGCCAGGCCCTGGCTGTGGTCGGCAAGCAGGTGCGTGGCGTGGTCCAGCCGCAGGCGGGTCTGGTAACGGTGCGGCGTGTCGCCGAAGGCTTCGCAGAACAGGGTGTGGAAGCGCCGCACGCTCCAGCCGAAATGGGCCGCAAGCTGGCCGGCGCCCAGTGGCGCGTCGAGATGCCGGCGCAGGTAGGCGTCGATCTGCGCCACGGGAAAGGGGGCGAACTGGCCGCGTCCCGGCACGCCCAGGCCTTGCGCCAGGTCGCCCGCAAGCACGGTGGCCAGCTGCCAGTGATATTGGCGGGATGTGCTTCGACCCGGGGCTTGCGGCAGGGCGGCAATGCGCCGCACGCGCTCGGCCCAGCTATCGGCGACGGCAAAGGCCCGGGCGTGCCCGGTCAGCGCCGCGGGCAGCGCCAGCGAGCCCGGCGGCACGTCCAGCACCAGCTGGCGGTTGTCCGGCAGGCCGAGGAAGTCATGGCGCTCGCCAGCGGGGACGATCAGCCCGCTGCCGCGATCGAGCCGGTGCAGGTGGCCATCGATCTCCAGCTCGCTGGCGCCGTCCAGGCCGAACAGGACCTGGGCGTAGCCATGCCGATGCCAGTCTGGCTCCGGCTCGTAGATACGGGTCTCCACCAGCGGCGCCGGGCCTGCCAGCGAGGGTGCGGCGGCTTTATCGCGCGGTGGCATGGCCGGTACTTCCGCGCGGCGCGGCGCGCTGGCTGGTCTGGCAAAGCCACACCCCGAGCCCGGCCACGGCGAGCCCCAGCAACTGCAGGGCGCCAAGCCTGTCGCCGAACAGCAGCCACGCCTGCAGCGCGGCCAGCGGCGGCGCCAGGAACATCAGCGAGGCGGCGGTCGCCGCCTGGCCGCGCCGGACGATGCGCAGCAGGAGATAGGTGCCGGCGCCGGAAAGCACCAGCGCCGCCCAGCCCAGCGCCGACCACAGGGCCAGGCCGGGCTGCCAGTGCGTCTCCCCGAGCAGCCAGGCCAGCGCGCCGGCCACCAGGGCGCCGCCCACGTTTTGCCACGCCGAACTGGCGCGCAGGTCGGCCGTGGCAATCGAGGTCTTCTGCAGGATGGTGCCCATGGTGATGGAAAGGATGGAAAGCAAGGCCACCAGCACCACCCAGGGCGAGACCGGGCTCGGCGCGCTGGCCAGGGTGGCGGGAGCCACCACCAATACTACGCCGAGCGAACCCAGCGCAAGGCCGCCCCAGCCCTGGCGCGACGGGAACTCGCCCAGCAGCGGGATCGCCAGCAGCGCCGTCAGCAGCGGCTGCAAGGCCCCGAGCAAGGCCATCGCCGAAGGCGCAAGCCCGTGCGCGATGGCCCAATAGCCGCCGCACAGATAGCTGCCGTGCAGCAGCGCGCCCGCCAGCAGGTGTTTCGGGACGTCGCGCAGTGCCGGCCAGCGCGCGCCGCCGGCCAGCGCGACAATCGCGAACATCAGCGCCGCCAGGCCGAAGCGGGCCAGCAGGAACAGGCTGGGTTGCGCCACCGGCACGATGGCCCGGCCCACGATGAAGCCGGTCGACCAGATCAGCACAAAGCCGAGGCTGGACAGCCAGGAAGAGGACAGCCAGGAAGAGGACAGGGGGAAGCGGGAGGGCGACATGGCATCGGCGCGGCGAGGCGCGCAAGGACAACGACGCGCGCAGCTTAGTGGGCCCGCCGCCGCGCCGTCTTGGCAAATCCGGCAATCGTGGCCAAAGGCCTTCGCTCACCGGCGAGCCGGCCGGCGCGGCCTGGGTTTATAGTTGCCGCTGGATTTTCGCCGGCGGCATTGCCGCCACGCCTTTCACCCTTGCCCATTTTTCCTCCGCCCATGTCCGAACCCCTGCTGGATCGCGTCCTCCTCACCAATGACGATGGCATCGATGCCCCCGGCCTGGCCGTGCTAGAAGCCGTGGCCGCCACGCTGGCGCGCGAAGTCTGGGTCGTCGCGCCCGAGCACGACCAGAGCGGCACTTCCCATTCGATCAGCCTGCACGCGCCGCTGCGCTTCAGCCAGCAAGGCGAGCGCCGCTTCGGCGTCAGCGGCACGCCGGGCGACTGCGTGGTCATGGCCGCGCGCCACCTGATGGCCGACGCCCCGCCCAGCCTGGTCCTCTCCGGCATCAATCGCGGCGCCAACCTTGGCCTCGAGACCGTGTTCTCCGGCACCGTGGGCGCCGCCATGACCGGCATCCTGCTGGGCATTCCGTCCATCGCGCTGAGCCAGGCTTTCACCGACCGCAACGCCGTGCGCTGGGAAACCGCCCGCGCCCTGGCCCCGGACGTCATCCGCCGCCTGCTCGCCGCCGGCTGGAGCGACCAGGCCTGCCTGAACGTCAACTTCCCCGACGTCGATCCCGATGCCGCCGGCCCGCTCACCGTCACGCGGCAGGGCCTTGGCCTGGTCAAGGACATCGCCGTGCGGGCGCATGTCGACCCGCGCGGCATTCCCTACCACTGGCTGCAATTCTCGCGCGCGCCGCGGCCCGACACGCAGGACAGCGAAGCCGTGGTGATCGGCCGGGGCGGGATTTCGGTGACGCCGCTGCGCTTCGAGCGCACCGATGACGAGGCGGCGCAGGGGCTGGTGGGGCGCCTGGCCTGAGGCAAGGCGCGTGGTGCAGGATCGGCTTTGGTTTGATAATGTGGCAATTCTGCATGCCCTTATCAATCCAGCTTTGAATGTACTCACTCGACGACCTCAAGCTCTTCGTCCGCACCGCCGAGCTTGAAAACCTCTCGGCCGCGGCGCGCGAGCTCGGGCGTACGGCCGCCACCGCGAGCGCGGCGCTGATCCGCCTGGAGCACCGCCTGAGCGCGCGGCTGTTCGCGCGGACCACCCGCCGCATGCGGCTGACCGAGGAGGGGCGGGTGTTCCTGGAGGCGGCGCGCAAGGCGCTGGCGGCCCTCGAGGAGGGCGAGGGCGCGCTGGCGGAGCAGCGCGAGGAACTGGCCGGTGCGCTGCGGCTGTCGGCGCCGGCCGACCTCGGACGCACCTTGCTGCGCGGCTGGCTGGACGATTTCCTGCTGGCGCACCCGCAGCTTTCGCTGGAGCTGTCGGTGGGCGACACGCTGGCCGACCTGTATCGCAGCAACGTCGACCTGGCGGTGCGGGTGGGATGGCTGGAGGATTCCGGCCTGGTGCGACGCCAGCTTGCGCTTACGCGTCGCGTGGCGGTGGCCGCGCCGGCCTATCTGGCCGCGCATGGCACCCCGGCTTCGCCCGAAGCGCTGGCGCAGCACCAGATGCTGTGCCTGGCGCCCGGCGGGCAGTCGCGCATGCGCTGGCCGTTCCGGTCGCGGCAGGCGCGGCTCGAAGTCGAAGCGAGCGGGCGGCGCACCAGCGACGACGGCGCCGTGGTGCGCGACTGGGCGCTGGCGGGCCACGGCATCGCGTTCAAGAACTGGTTCGATGTGGCCGCCGACGTGAGCACCGGGCGCCTGGTGCTGCTGTTTCCCGGCTGGTACGAAGACAGCATTCCCCTGCAGCTGGTGTTCCTGCAGAGCCGGTTTCCATCCTACCGGCAGCGACGCCTGATCGAGTTCCTGCAGGTCCGATTTGCGGCGTTCGACACGGAGTACCCTTTCCCGGGCTAGCTTTCCCGTCGCATCCGCGCTCCGTGGCGGGCGGTTCGCAGTGGCGCGATATATATCGCAACGTGATGTAAATGGGGCGCGATTCGACGACGGGAAGCGACGCTGCGAGGGGATCGCCGGGCCGCTCGCGCGCCCGGCATTGTCTGTTTCACTGGCTTGCCGCGCGCCCGGCTCCGAGGTCGCGCCACAAGGACGCGTCGTGCGATCCGGTCTCGCCGAAATAGCAGAGTATGGCGGTGCCGCTCCCGTATTCGGTGTCGCGCACGGTGAACGCACCCGACAGGCAGATGAACATGGTCATGCCAGCCAGGACGGCAAGCAGGCACAGTGTAAGTAGCGACAGTTTTTGCATGGCTAACCTTCAGGCGGTCATCGGGGGCGCGGGAGCCGGACCCATCGGCGCGCATCCCGTTCGTCAATAGCCGCTTGCCTGTCTGTTTTCTCCGTGGGGCACGGTTGTCAGAAGCGGCGCTCCTGCACCATTACGCATTTCTCGTGCCGGAGGCGGTGGTGGGGAAAAAGCACCACGTTGTGCGCCAGGAGCGGCCTGCCGCCAGCAAGCTGTTGGCCGCCGGCAGACAGGTTTTGCGCATTGTGTGCGTTGCGCGGCGACAGCGTGGCGCCGCTCACTCCACCACGTCGCCAACCCATACGCGGTCGAAGCTGGCCGCGGCCTCGTGCTGGATCTTGCGTACCGTCTCGGCGTCCGCGGCYTCGTACTCGCAGACCATGCGCTTGCGGTC
This sequence comes from Cupriavidus sp. 2TAF22, assembly GCF_052115045.1. NCBI lineage: Bacteria > Pseudomonadati > Pseudomonadota > Betaproteobacteria > Burkholderiales > Burkholderiaceae > Cupriavidus > Cupriavidus sp. 2TAF22. The sequence continues at coordinate 143,347 of NZ_JBFRFX010000010.1, read as the reverse complement.
GGAGGCGATCAGGCTGCGTTTCCAGGTGACGTTGTAGAGCGCGAGGCACGGGCGCTCGCGGTCGGCCACGATCTTCATGTCCTCATCGGACTGGGGCGTGGCAAAGCTGCGTTCAACGATGATGCGTGACATGGCGGGACTCCTTGCCGTGGTGAAAACATCCATGCCTCTAGGCTAGTGTCCCAGCGTTGGCGCGAGCGTTGGAATGGCTCGGCATGCCTGAAGGGCACGATCCAGCGCCGCCGCGGCGCGCGCGCTGCAGCGGTGCCCGGTCAGCAACCAGCGCAGCTCGCCCAGCAGCGCCGCCGCGCCTGCCGCATCGCCGGCCGCGGCGGCCAGCTGCGCCAGGCAGGCCGTGGCGACCGCCATCTCGGTCAGCCTGCGCACGGCGCGGGCAGCTTCCAGCGCCTCGCTTGCACAGGCGTGGGCCGCGTCCCGCTGGCCCTGTCCGAGCGCGATTGCCGCTGCTGCGTTGAGTGCGTAGGCCAGGTGTGCCTTGTCGTCCATCGCACGCAGCGCCGCGTGCGATGCCGCCAGCACGCCCGCGGCCTCTGCCCGTTCTTGCTCACCATCCGTGCCGGGCCGCAGCGCGGCCAGCGCGCCGAGCGCGCGGGCGAACGGCGCGTCGGCCTCGTCGCATTCGGGTGCCGGCGAGCCATCCGCCGCACCCGGCGTGCGCATGCGCTGGGCGGCCCGCCCGATCTCGGCGCAGCACGCCGTGACGTCATCGAAGCGGCCGAGCTCGAAGGCAATGGTGGCCAGCCAGACCAGGCATTCGTACTCGCGCCAGTGATCCTGGCGCTGCCGGGAGAGCGCAACGGCGCAAGCGACGTGCCCATGCGCGGCTGCCAGGTCACCGTCCACGCGGGCCAGCAGGCCGTGGCCCCACATCAGTTCCGTCACCTGGAGGTCGAGCGTGTCGGCGAGCGGGTCGGCCTCGGCCAGCATGGCGCGCGCGCGCGGCAGGTCGGCTTCCACTTCGAGCAGGCAGCGGGCCGTGTTGGCGAGCTGCTGGCAGCGCGTGGCGGCATCGGCCTTGCGCGTCATGCGCTCGGCCTCCAGCGTGCACTGGCGGGCCCCCCCGGTGTCGTTGCGTTGCTGGTACAGCCACGAGAGGATATGCAGGCCCGCCGCGGCCTCCTCGTGCAGCGACAGGGCCTGCGCGGCGCCGATGGCGTCTTCCAGCGCGCCGCACAGCGCGGGCAGCCGCCGTGCACCGGCTGCCGTGGCGGCCACGGCCCGCAGCTTCAGCAGTCCGATGGCCAGGCGCACGCGGGCGGCGCCCGGCGGCAGCTGTCCGAGCTGCGCGAGGCCGCGTTCGGCCACCGCCGCGGCCTCGTCGTTGGCATACACGCACAGGCAATGCTGGCCCGCCGCCAGGCAGGCCTGCGCGGCCAGCGGCGCATCGCCGGCAAGGCTGGCGTGGTGGGCCAGCTCGCCATGCAGGCGGGGGTCGTCCGCGCAGGCCGCGGCCAGTTGCTGCGCGATCAGGCGATGGATTTCGCGGCGGCGCGGCGGGGAGATGGCGCGGTAGGCTGCCTGGCGCACCACATCGTGGCTAAAGTCGAAATGGCCTTCGCCGGTGGGCTTGAGCAGGCCGCGCCGCTCCAGCTGCGAGAGGCTGTCGAGCATCTGGGCGAGCGGCACACCCGAGATATCCGCCAGCAGCCTTGGCCGCACTTCGCGCCCGAGCGCGGAGGCACGCGTGAGCAGCTCGTGCGCAACGGGATCGAGCGCGTCCAGGCGCTCTGCGATCAGTGTGTCGAGCGTGCGGCGCGGCAGGCGGCCGTCGCCGGCATCGTCGCGCGCCGGCTGGCGCGCGCGGGCGAGCTCGATGACGAACAGCGGATTGCCGCCGCTGTCGCGCGCGACCGCCAGGGGATCCATCGCGGCGCCTGCCGGGCCGAGCAGGGCCGCGACATCGGGCGCTTCCAGCGGTGCCAGCGGCATGCGCAGCAGGCGTGCCTCGCGGGCAAGCGAATGGAGCATGCCCTTGGCCCACGGATTGTCGTCGATCTCGCCCGAGCGCGCGGCGCCGGCAAAGATCATGCGTGCGCCGGGCGCGAGCGTGCGGCACAGGAAGTGCAGCAGGGCCGCGGAGCCCTCGTCGAGCCAGTGCAGGTCATCCAGCGCCAGCGCGAGCGGCTGCGCGGCGGCGAGCGCTTGCAGCAGGCTGGCTGCGGCACCGAACAGCTGCTCGCGGCTGCCTTCGCGGACGGTGCCGGCCATGCTGGCAGGGTTGCCCGCGCCGGTCGCCAGCAGCGGCGCCGCGAGCTGCGCGGCGGCCGGCACATCGTCGGCGCCGATGCCACGCAGGGTATCGAGCCAGAGCCCGTAGGGCCGCACCATCTCGGCCTCGTAGCAGCGGCCGCGGAGCACGCGCAGGCCGGCAGCCGCGGCGCTGGCGGCGAAGTGGTCGAGCAGCCGGGTCTTGCCGAGGCCTGGTTCCCCGAGAAAGAGCAAGAGCGCCTGCCTGTCCGCGCCGCCGGCGACAAGGCGCGCGATGGCCCGGCATTCGGACTGCCGTCCTGTCAAAGGCATTGACTGCGGGTCGGGCTCCGGATCGGGCTGCGGATCGGGCCGTGCAGCGACAGGGGCGTCGGCCAGCCCGGCCAGCTCGGCAGCCTGCGCGTCGGTGCCCGATGCGCCCAGGGCGTGCATTTCGCGGCGCGCATGGTGGATGGCTGCATCGAGCGGTCCGCCGGCCGGCGCTGACAGCTCGCGCCGCAACATGTCGCGCGCATAGGTGTAGTGCTGCTCGGCATCCGGGTAGCGCCCGGCCGCTGCCAGCAGGGCGACCAGCGTGGCGTGCGCGGATTCGGTGAGCGGATCGGCGGCCACCATGGCCCGGCCGTAGGGCAGGGCCAGGGCAGGCGTGGCGTGCAGGCGTGCAACCAGCTCGGCGAGCACGGCCCGGCGCAGGGCGTCGTAGCGCTCGCGCCGCGCCGTGCACCAGTGATAGAAGCGATAGCAGTTGGCCAGGTCCAGGCCGGCGAGGAATTCGCCCTTCAGCAGGGCGGCTGCTTCCTCCAGTGCGGCAAGCGATGTTGTCTGCGGCCCCGCGGCAAGCAGCACGTCGACGCGCGCGATGTCGATCGCCGCACCGTGCGCGGCAAAGGCCACGCGCTCGCGGTCGGCAACCAGCCTGGTGATGCCGCCCGCGCCAGACACGCCCGCCTGGTCCACCAGCGGACGAAGCTTGGTGAGGCTCCAGCGCAAGGCGGCGCGCGGGTCGTCGGGGCCTTCCCAGAGCAAGTCGCACAAGACCTGCCGCGATTGGGCAGTGCCCTCGGCCACCAGGTAGCCAAGCAGGGCGCGGGTGCGCCGGGAGGCGGGCAGTGTCAGCGGGGCGCCCTGGCGGGTCACGCATACATCACCCAGCAGGCGGATTTCCAGGCCGGCGATGGTCTGCGCTGAAGCGAGATCGGTGGCCCTCACGCTGCTGCCTCCTGCCGTGATTCCAACCGTGATTCCAACGATGCCGGCCGATATTGGATGCGGTAGGGCGCGCCAGCGGGCCTGCGGCACCGCGATGCCGCGCCGCACCGGCAGCGCTCCCAGAAAAAGTAGCACACGGGTAGTGCCACCGCCAGCGGCCCGTGGCCGCCCCGCGGTCGCCCCGTCTCCTCCCACCCGCCATCAAGGAGTCCGCCATGGCACTCGACGAAAGCAAGCTGAACGCATTCATGGGCAACTTCGTGCACGATCTCGGCGCCGTGATGCACGCCGCGACCATCGTGGTCGGGGACAAGCTCGGGCTGTACAAGGCGCTGGCCGGCAAGGCGCTGAGCGCGCAGGAGCTGGCGCACGATACCGGCACCGATGCGCGCTACGTGCGCGAGTGGCTGTCGGCCCAGGCCGCCAGCGGCTTCGTGGAATACGATCCGGCCACCGGGCAGTTCCACCTGAGCGAGGAGCAGGCCTTCGCGCTGACCGTGGAAGGCGGGCCGGCCTTCATCCCGGGCGCGTTCGAAATCGCCGTGGCGCAGTTCAAGGCCATTCCCAGGATCATCGAGGCATTCCGCTCCGGCGCCGGCCTCGGCTGGCACGAGCATGACGCCGCGCTGTTCCACGGCACCGAGCGCTTTTTCCGGCCCGGCTACGCCGCGCACCTGGTGACCGACTGGATCCCGGCGCTGGAGGGCGTGGGCGCGCGCCTGGAAGCGGGCGCCAGCGTGGCCGACATCGGCTGCGGGCACGGCGCGTCCACCATCATCCTGGCGCAGGCCTATCCCAACTCCACCTTCCACGGTTTCGATTACCACGAGCCCTCGATCCGCTATGCCGGCGAAGCCGCGCAGCGCGCCGGCGTGGCGGACCGGGTCACGTTCGAGGTGGCCAGCGCCAAGGACTTCCCCGGCAGCGGCTACGACCTGGCGGCGATGTTCGACTGCCTGCACGACATGGGCGACCCCGTGGGCGCCTCGCACCATGTGTGGAACAGCCTCAAGCCCGATGGCACCTGGATGATCGTGGAGCCGTTCGCGCAGGACCGGCTCGAGGAGAACCTCAATCCCGTGGGGCGCATCTTCTATTCGGCGTCCACCTTCATCTGCACGCCGGCTTCGCGCGCGCAGGAAGGCGCGATGTGCCTTGGCGCGCAGGCGGGCGAGCAGCGCATCCGCGAGGTGGTGACGCGCGGCGGCTTCCGGCATTTCCGGCGGGCCACGGAAACGCCGTTCAACCTGATCTACGAGGCGCGCCCCTAGCGCAGGCGAAGCCGTGCGGGCCTTCGGCCGGGTAATTGTTCCCATTGTCTGCCTACCGGCTTTCCATTAGGCTTGTGATCCGCTTTCGGCCCTGCCGGCACGACGGTTTCACCGCCGCCGGCAGCCCCGGTCCCTGGAGATGCCCGATGCCAGCCGTGCAATGCCTGCCGCAGATCTCGTCCCGCATGAATGGCCTGAGCTTCGAGCAATGGCGCCAGGCGATCGACACCAGCTTCCTGCCGCTGGAATATTCGCGCCAGGGCAGCGGACGTTTTCATTGCAGCTTCAGCTATGCGCGCTTCGGCGCCTGCGCGGTGGCGGACCTGGAGGTCGACGCGCATCGCGTGGCGCGCGAGCCGCGCCACGCGGCGGCATCGGATGCCGGCTTCTTCAAGATCTTCTGGCAACTGAACGGGCACAGCCGCGTGGCGCAGCGCGGCAACGAGGCTGCGCTCGGCGCGGGCATGTGGTCGATCTACGATACCGCGCAGCCCTACAGCATCGAAATGGGTGAGCGCAGCCGCGTGCTGGTGTTGCTGGTGCCGCAGGAGCGCGCTTTCGGCTGGCGCGACGCAGCCGCGAGCCTGGGAGGCCAGGCCTTGCCGGGCGAAGGGGCGGCGCGCATCGCGGTATCGGCGCTGGGCGCGCTGCTCCATGACACCTGTGCCGGCCACCTGCTGGATCACCAGGGCCAGACCGTGCTGCAGGATTCGGTGGTATCGCTGATGGAAACCGCGCTGCAGGGCGTGCATGCGGCGGCCCGGCCGGCCGCCGGCGATGCGGCCGGCGCCGCCATGGCGAGCCACCTGGGCGAGGGGCGCCTGCACCGCCTGGCCGAGTTCATCGATGCCCACCTGCATGATCCCGAGCTCTCGGTGCAGCGGCTGGCCTCGGTGCTCAACGTTTCGCGCCGCACGCTGTACAACCTGTTCCGCGAGGCCGGCCTGACGCCCCATGCCTACATCTTGTCGCGCCGGCTGCGACAGGCCGCGCAGCGCCTGTCCGGCGAGGCGGGGCGCAGCATCACCGAGATCGCCTTCGCGCTCGGCTTTGCCGATGCCGCGCATTTCAGCCGCGTGTTCCACGAGCGCTTTGGCATGAGCCCCTCGCAATGGCGGCAGCGGCATGCGGGCGCCGCCCGGCCCGCCCGTGTTGCGCTGCCGCACTGATCCGCGCCATTCCCTGCTTCACGCGCGCTTGCACGCATCGGCAAGCATTGTGCACGGCCAGACAAGCCACGCCCCAAGGCGCGATGCTAACTTCGTTCTCCACAACAAGGCGCAAGCCGACATCCACCGGAGACGAAGATGAATGCACCCAAGGAAGCCCGCAACAACCTGGATCAGGCCATCCGCAATGCCATGCTGATCGACGGCGAATGGCGCCAGGCCGCCTCGGGCGAGACCTTCGCCGTGTTCGATCCCGCCACGGGCGAGGCGATCGCACGCGTGCCGGCGGGTGGCGCGGCAGATATCGATGCCGCCGTGGCCGCCGCCGCGCGTGCCTTTGCGGGCGGCGCCTGGCGCGCCATGGTGCCGGCCCAGCGCGAGCGGCTGCTGCTCAAGCTCGCCGACCTGGTGGAACTGCACGCCGACGAACTGGCGCGGCTGGAGACGCTCAACAACGGCAAGCTGCTGGCCTTCGCCCAAGGGCTGGAGGTGGCAGGCAGCGCGCAATGGCTGCGCTATATGGCGGGGTGGGCCACCAAGATCGAAGGCAGCACGCTCGATATCTCGGTGCCGTTCCCGCCGGGTACGCGCTATAGCGCTTCGACGCGGCGCACGCCGGTGGGCGTGGTGGGCGCCATCGTGCCGTGGAATTTCCCGCTGCTGATGGCGGTGTGGAAGATCGCGCCGGCGCTGGCGTGCGGCTGCACGGTGGTGCTCAAGCCGGCCGAGGAGACGCCGCTGACTGCGCTGCGGCTGGCCGAGCTGGCGCTCGAGGCGGGATTCCCGGCGGGCGTGTTCAATGTGGTCACCGGAGACGGCTCGACCGGCGCGGCGCTGGTCGGGCATCCCGGCGTGAACAAGATCACCTTCACCGGCTCCACCGAGGTAGGCCGCCTGATCGGGGCGCGCTGCGGCCAGGATATCCGCCGTGTATCGCTGGAGCTGGGCGGCAAGAGCCCGGTCATCGTGCTGGACGATTGCGATCCGGCAAACGCCATCGCCGGCGCGGCCGCCGCCATCTTCCTCAACCAGGGGCAGGTGTGCACGGCCGGCTCGCGCCTCTACGTGGCGCGCCGCCACTACGAGCAGGTGGTCGAAGGGCTGGGCAAGGTGGCCAACGCCACGGTGCTGGGCTCCGGGCTCGATCCGGCCAGCCAGATGGGGCCGCTGGTGTCGGCGCGCCAGCGCGACAAGGTCATGGGCCTGATCGGCACGGGGCGCAGCGAAGGCGCGGAGATCATCGCGGGCGGCACCGCGCCGGACCGTCCAGGCTATTTCGTGCGGCCCACGGTGGTGGCCAACGCGGCCTGCAAGGACCTGACGCTGGTGCGCGAAGAAGTGTTCGGGCCGGTCGTGGTGGCCATGCCGTTCGACGATCCGCAGGCTGTCCTGGCCGAGGCCAACCGCTCGGAGTACGGTCTCGGCGCCAGCATCTGGAGCAACGACCTGCGCGCCGTGCAGCGCCTGGTGGACGGGCTCGATGCCGGCACGGTCTGGGTCAACACGCACAACATCGTCGACCCCAATATGCCGTTCGGCGGCTACAAGGCGTCTGGCGTGGGCCGCGAGCATGGCTACTCGGCCATCGAGTCCTATACCGAGCTCAAGTCGGTCTGCATGGCCTACTGAGGGGCGCCGCCGCGCACCCGGCCTTTGCCGGGCGACCGGGCCGACGCCCTGCGGGTAATCCCGGGTATTTAAAAGGTGCGCGGTACGCACATGCTTAGGCCTGCTGCATGCGGCAGCGTGGCGGAGGAGGTCCGCCATGCTGCCGGCCCGCGGCCCCGGCAGCGCCTTTCGCATCCCCCCGAAGAATAAGCAAAAAAGCACAAGAGAGAGGAGACACGATGAGCCACGAATCCATGCGGGTTCTGTCATGCATTCTGTCGCGCGTTCTGCCGCGCGTTCTGTCACGCCATCGGCGCGCCGCGAGCGTGCTGCTGGCGGCTGCCGCGGCCGTGACGATGGCCGCGCCGGCCGCCGCGCAGGGCAAGCCCGCGGCCCGGACGGCCACGCCCGACCATATCCGCGCCGTCACCCGCAGCATCGACGGCGCCTTTATCGAGGCCAACGCAGCCAGGACGCCGGACTGGCCCAGCTATGGCCTGGATTACGCCGAGACCCGCTTCAGCCGGCTCTCCCAGATCAATGCCGACAACGTCAAGGGGCTCGGGCTGGTCTGGTCCTACAACCTCGAATCCACGCGCGGGGTCGAGGCCACGCCGCTGGTGGTGGATGGCATCATGTACGTCACCGCCTCGTGGAGCGTGGTGCATGCGGTCGACACGCGTAGCGGCAAGCGGCTCTGGAGCTTCGATCCCAAGGTCGACCGCTCGCTCGGCTACCGCGGTTGCTGCGATGTGGTCAACCGCGGGGTGGCGCTCTACCAGGGCAAGGTGTTCGTCGCCGCCTATGACGGCCGGCTGATCGCGCTGGACGCGTCGAACGGCCGCAAGGTGTGGGAGAAGGACACCATCATCGACCGCAAGCATTCCTACACCATCACCGGCGCGCCGCGTGTGTTCAAGGGCAAGGTCATCATCGGCAACGGCGGCGCCGAATACGGCGTGCGCGGCTATATCACCGCCTACGATGCCGGCACCGGCGAGCAGAAGTGGCGCTGGTTCACGGTGCCCGGCGACCCGTCGAAGCCGTTCGAGGACGAATCGATGGCGCAGGCCGCCAAGACCTGGGACCCGGCCGGCAAATGGTGGGAGGCTGGCGGCGGCGGCACCGCGTGGGACACGCTGGCCTTCGACCCGGAACTCAATCTCATGTACGTCGGCACCGGCAACGGCTCGCCGTGGTCGCGCAGCAAGCGCAGCCCGTCGGGTGGCGACAACCTGTACCTGGCGTCCATCGTCGCGCTCGATCCGGATACCGGCAAATACGTCTGGCACTACCAGGAAACGCCGGGCGACAACTGGGACTACACCTCCACCCAGCAGATGATCCTGGCCGACCTGAATATCGGCGGGCAGGCGCGCAAGGTCATCCTGCACGCGCCCAAGAACGGCTTCTTCTTCGTCATCGACCGCACCGACGGCAAGTTCATCTCGGCCAGGAACTTCGTCGACGTGAACTGGGCCAGCGGCTACGACCAGAACGGACGCCCGGTCGAGTTGCCGGCCGCGCGCCAGGGCGACAAGCCCTACGACGCCATCCCCGGCCCTTACGGCGCGCACAACTGGCACCCGATGTCGTTCAATCCGCAGACCGGCCTGGTCTACCTGCCGGCGCAGCATGTGCCGCTGAACCTGATGGACGACAAGAACTGGACCTTCAACGGCGGCCAGCCCGGCCAGCCGCACGGCAACGTGGGCTGGAACACGGCCAAGATCCTCAATGCCGAACCGCCCGCCAGCAAGCCCTTCGGCCGCCTGATCGCGTGGGATCCGGTGCAGCAGAAGGCGGTATGGACCCAGGAACAGGTCTCGCCGTGGAATGGCGGCACGCTCACCACGGCGGGCAACCTGGTGTTCCAGGGCACGGCGGACGGGCGCTTCATCGCCTACGACGCCACCAGCGGCGCGAAGCTGTGGGAGTCGCCCACCGGCACCGGCGTGATCGCGGCGCCGGTCAGCTATATGGTGGACGGCAAGCAGTACGTGTCCGTCGCGGTGGGCTGGGGCGGCGTGTACGGCCAGGCGCAGCGCGCCACGGACCGCCAGGGGCCGGGCACGGTGTACACCTTCGCGATAGGCGGCAAGGCGCCGCTGCCGGCCTTTGCGCAGTACCGCGCGGACCAGTTGCTGTCGGGCGTGAAGTACGATCACGCCAGTGTCGCCGCCGGCACCGCGCTCTACGTCAGCAACTGCGTGCTGTGCCACGGCGTGCCGGGGGTGGACCGCGGCGGCAATATTCCCAACCTGGGCTATATGAACACCGCCTATATTCAAAATCTGGACAAATTCGTCTTCAAGGGGCCCGCCATGGCGCGCGGCATGCCGGATTTCACCGGCAAGCTGAGCATGGAGGACGTCGAGAAGATCAAGGCGTTCATCCAGGGCACCGCCGACGCGATCCGGCCCAAATGAGACGCTGCGCGACCCCTGGCGGAATGCGGCAACGGCGGCAAGGGATCCGATCAACGAACGCAGGGCGGGCACATGGTTGGTGACGGGGCGCGCGGCGCGCAGGGCGGCAAGCGGGTGTGCGGGCTCGCCCGGCCACGCGCGGGGCAGCACCGGTGCCCTCGGCCCCTGCATCGCCTGTGCTGCCTGGCTGCTGCCATGCTCGCCGCGGGTTCGGGAGGCGCCTTTGCCGACGACACGCTGCCCGACGTGGTGGTCAGCGCCAGCCGCGCCGAGCAGAAGCGCTTCGACGCGCCGGCCGCGATCGACAGCGTGCCGGTCGATCCCATGGCCGCCCCCAGCCCGCTGGTCAACCTCTCGGAGTTGCTGACCGGCGTGCCGGGCGTGGCGGCACGCGAGCGCCAGAACTATTCGCAGGATCTGCAACTGGCCGTGCGCGGCTTCGGCAGCCGCTCCACCTTCGGCGTGCGCGGCGTGCGGCTGTTCGTCGACGGCATTCCCGCCACCATGCCGGACGGCCAGGGGCAGGCTTCCACCTTCGATCTCAACAACGCCAGCCGCATCGAGGTGCTGCGCGGCCCCTTCGCGCAGATGTACGGCAATGCATCGGGCGGCGTGGTGCAGGTCTTCACGCCCGATCCGCCCAAGGCACCGATGGCGCGCGCCTCCACCGGCTTCGGCTCGGACGGGCAGTGGACGACCGGCGTCACCGTGGGCGGCGGCAACGACAAGATCGGCGCCGTGCTCGACGCCTGGACCTTCGAGACCGACGGCTACCGCGACCACAGCGCGGCGCGGCGCCGCCAGCTCAACGCCAAGGTAGTGGCCGAACCGGTGGACGGCACCCGGCTCACCGCGCTGCTCAATATCTTCGACCAGCCGCAGGCGCAGGACCCCCTGGGCCTCACGCGCGCGCAGGCCGATGCCAACCCGCGCCAGTCGGTGCCGCTGTCCACGCAGTTCAACACCGGCAAGACCGTCAGGCAGACCCAGGGCGGGCTGGTGTGGGAGCAGCGCCTGGGCGAGCGCGACCGCCTCGAAGCCCGCGCCTACGGCGGCACGCGCGCGCTGACCCAGTACCTGGGCTTCAGCGGCGCCGCCCCGACTTCGGCCGGAGGCATCGTCGACATCGACCGCAGCTTTGGCGGGGCCGCGCTGTCCTGGCACCATGACACCACCTTCGCCGGCCTGCCGCTGACATGGAGCGCCGGCGCCGAGGCCGACGGCATGCACGACGCGCGCACCGGCTACGTCAACCAGAACGGCGTGCAGGGCGCGCTGCGCCGCAATGAGACCGACACCGCCAGCAGCTACGGCGCCTACGCGCAGTTCGACTGGACCTGGCATCCCGCATGGCGGCTGGTGGGCGGTGTGCGCGCCAGCCGGGTCAGGCTTGGCATCGACGATCATTTCATCACCCCCGCCAGTCCCGACGACAGCGGCACCAACACGTACAACAACGTCAGCCCGGTGCTCGGGGTGGTCTGGCAAGCGCTCGACTCCGTCAACGTCTACGCCAACCTGGGCCGTGGCTTCGAAACCCCGACGCTGACCGAGGTGGCCTACGGCCCCAATGGCGCCGGCACCAACCTGGGCTTGAGCCCGTCCACCAGCCGGCAGGGCGAAATAGGCGTCAAGTGGCAGGGCACGAACCAGCGCGTCGAAGCCGCCCTGTTCGGCGCCGCGAGCCACGACGAGATCGTGCCGCTGTCCAACGACAACGGCCGCAGCGTGTTCCAGAACGTCAACGGCGTGCGCAGGCGCGGCTTCGAGCTGGGCTGGCACGGCAGCTTCGGGCCAGCCCAGCGCTTCGGCACCGGGCTGGCCTACACCTGGCTCGATGCCTATTTCGGCGACGCCTTCCTCAACGCCCAGGGCCAGACCGTGGCCGCCGGCAACCGGCTGCCCGGCACCGCGCGCCACAGCCTGAACCTCGAGGCCACCTACCGCCCCGTGGCCGGCCTCACGCTGGGCGCGGAAATGCACGTGGAAGGGCGCGTCTTTGCCGACGACCTCAACACCCAGGCCGCGCCCGGCTACGCCAGCTTCAACCTGCGCGCCGGCTACGCCTTCCGCATGGGCCGCACGCGCTGGTTTGCGTTCGGCCGCATCGACAACATCACCGACCGGCACTACATCGGCTCGGTGATCGTCAACGAAAGCAACGGCCGCTATTTCGAGCCGGCGCCGGGGCGGCGCTTCTTCCTGGGGCTGAGGGCGGAGATCTGAGGCGGGGCTTCGACGCTCGCCGGGCGAGGCCGGTGCGCGAGGGCGGGGCGGTCTGGCAGGACCTGCCGCGCAGGCTACACTACAGCGATACCCGGCCCGGCCATCCAGATGCGAGACACGACCTCCGGCACAACTGCCACCCCCGCCACACCCGCCACGCCCGCCACGCCGCCCGCGCCCGACGACCGCACACGCAGGATCATGCTGTGGGTGGTGGCGGTGGGCTTCTTCATGCAGACGCTGGATTCCACCATCGTCAACACCGCCTTGCCGTCGATGGCGAAAAGCCTGGGCGAGAGTCCGCTGCGCATGCAGTCGGTGGTGATCGCCTACTCGCTGACCATGGCGGTGATCATTCCCGCATCGGGCTGGCTGGCCGATCGCTTCGGCACGCGCACCATCTTCCAGACCGCCATCGGCCTGTTCGTGGCGGGGTCGCTGGCCTGCGCGTATTCCGGCACGCTGAGCATGCTGGTGGCATCGCGCGTGCTGCAGGGGGTGGGCGGGGCGATGCTGTTGCCGGTGGGGCGGCTGGCGGTGCTGCGCACGTTCCCGCGCGACCAGTACCTGCAGGCGCTCAGCTTCGTGGCCATCCCGGGCATGGTCGGGCCGCTGATCGGGCCGACGCTGGGCGGCTGGCTGACCCAGACTTTCTCCTGGCACTGGATCTTCCTGATCAACGTGCCGGTGGGCCTGCTGGGCGGGCTGGCCACCATGCGCTACATGCCCAATGCCCGCCTGCACGGCGTGGCGCGCTTCGATATGAGCGGCTACCTGCTGCTGGCGATCGCCATGCTGACGCTGTCGTTCTCGCTGGACGGCCTGGCGGAGCTGGGCTTCGAGCATGCCACGGTGCTGATGCTGCTGATTGCCAGCATGGCTTCGCTGACCGCCTATGTGCTGCATGCCACGCGCCACCGCCGTCCCTTGTTCGGGTTGCGGCTGTTCCGCATCCATACCTTCAGCGTGGGGCTGCTGGGCAACCTGTTCGCGCGCATCGGCAACGGCGCCATGCCGTTCCTGATCCCGCTGACCCTGCAGGTCAGCCTGGCCTATTCGCCGTTCGAGGCGGGCCTGATGATGCTGCCGATCACGGCGGCGGGCATGGCGTCCAAGCGCCTTGCCACGGGACTGATCGAGCGCCACGGCTATCGCAAGGTGCTGGTCACCAACACGTTCGTGGTGGGGCTGGCGATGGCCTCGTTCGCGCTGATCTCGCCGAGCCAGCCGCTGGCGCTGCTGCTGGTGCAACTGGCCGTGTTCGGCGCGGTCAATTCGATCCAGTTCACCGCGATGAATACCGTCACGCTCAAGGACCTCGGCACGGCCGGGGCCAGCGGCGGCAACAGCCTGCTGTCGATGGTGCAGATGCTGTCGATGAGCCTGGCTGTCACATCGGCCGGCGCCCTGCTGGCGACCTTCCAGGGCGCGTTCAGCGAACACGGCGCGACATCCGCGCTGCCGGCCTTTCACGCCACCTTCATCTGCGTGGGGCTGATCACCTCGGCCTCGGCTTGGATCTTCCTGCAGTTGTCGCCCGATGTCACCCGCGCGGCGGGCAAGAAGATGGCGGACGCGGGGGAGATGTAGCCACTGCCGGCGGCTACTCCCGCGCCTTCGGCGCGTGCCCGCGTGCCCGCGCGGCGGCGCGCTCGCGCAGGTCCTGCACGAAGGCCTCGGCGGCGTGGTCGAGGTTGCGCCCGCCCTGGCGCAGCAGGCCGACAGGCTCTTCGCTGCCATGGCCGGAGATGGGCAGCAAGGCCAGCTCGGCGCTTTCCAGCCCCTGTCGCATGGCGCAGCGCGGCGCCAGCCAGACCGCGTCGGACTTCAGCGCGATCAGCTGGCCCAGGTAGGCATCCGAGGTTTCCAGCACGCCCGGCGGCAACACGAAGCCGTGCCGCGCCAGCATGCTCTCCGCGCTATGGCGCGGCACCGAGCCCTGCGCCGGCACCACCAGCGGGAAGCGCATGACGTCCGCCAGTGTCGGCGTGCCGGCTTGCGGCCCGGCCAGCGCATGCTGGCGGCGCACCGCCAGCAGCAACGGCTCGGCGTCCAGCATCTCGAACCACAAGCCCTCCATCACCGCCGGATTGTCCATGCGGCCGATCACGATATCGAGCAGGTCGGCCTTCAGGCTATCGATCAGCGCGCGGTTCATGCCGGTCTGCACGGCCAGGCTGACTTCGGGGTGGCTGTCGCGAAACGCCAGCACTGCCTCTTGCAGCAGGTCGGGCACCACGCTGGGCAGGGCGCCGATGCGGATGCGACGGGCGCCCCTCTCCGACTCGCCATCGATGCTGCCGGCGGCTTCGTCGAGGTCCTCCAGCACGCGCAAGGCGTGGCGCAGGAAGCGCTGGCCGGATTCGGTCAGTTCCGTGCCGGAGCGCTTGCGTACCAGCAGGCGCGTGCCCAGCAGGGCCTCCAGTTCGGTCAGCGTCTTGGAGATGGCCGGCTGGCTCAGGCCCAGCTGTTCGCCGGCGCGGCCGAGGTGCTGGGTCTGCGCCACCGCCACGAAGGAATGCAGGTGACGCAGCCGCACCCGGCTGCGGAAGGCATTTTGCATATCGAAAAGTTATGAATCTGGTCGAAAAACTCAATTTACAGCAGATAAGTCTGCAAATAAAGTAATGCAAATTCATCCATAAGGAGACGTGCATCATGGCCGACTCGCCCCCCAAGCTCCCGCCAGGCCTGGCCCAGTACCGCCGCCATTACTGGGACACCCAGCCCGCGTACCGCTTCGACCCCTACGGCTCCACCCGTCTGCGCTCGCCGCAGCAGCCGTTGATCGCGCTGCCGCAGACCCTGTCCGAGGTGACCGGTCCGCGGTTCGGCGCCGAGTTCGTGCGCGCCGGCGACAGCGACCTCACCACCGGCCAGGGCCGCGGCGAGGCCATCGGCGAGCGCATCCTGGTCAGCGGGCGCGTGCTCGACGAGAACGGCCGGCCGGTGCCGAATGCGCTGATCGAGGTCTGGCAGGCCAACGCCGCCGGCCGCTATGTGCACAAGCGCGACCAGCACGACGCGCCGCTGGACCCCAATTTCATCGGCGAAGGCCGGGCGGTGACCGACGCCCACGGCCGCTATCAGTTCAAGACCATCAAGCCCGGCGCCTATCCCTGGCGCAACCACCACAACGCCTGGCGGCCGCAGCATATCCATTTCTCGCTGTTCGGCAACGCCTACGCCACGCGGCTGGTCACGCAGATGTACTTTCCGGGCGATCCCTTGCTCGCCTTCGACCCCATCTTCAATTGCGTGCCGGACGCCAAGGCGCGCGAGCGCCTGGTATGCGCGCTGGACTGGGAAACCACGGTGCCCGAGTACGCGCTTGGCTACCGCTTTGATATCGTGCTGCGCGGCCGCGATGCCACGCCGATGGAGTAAGCCATGCTGTACGCGACCACATCCCAGACCGTCGGTCCCTACCTGCATATCGGCCTGTCGGCGCTCGACGCCGGCGACCTGACCGCCGAGGCGCCGTCCCTGGACGGCGAGCGCATCGTCATCGAGGGCCGCATCGTCGACGGCGGGGGCGAGCCCGTGTCCGATGGCATGGTGGAGATCTGGCAGGCCAGCCCGGCCGGCCACTACCGCCACCCCGACGACCAGCGCGAAGGCGCGCAATCCAGCCTGGTGCCCGGCTTTACCGGCTTCGGCCGCCTGCCGACCCAGGCCGACGGCAGCTTCCGCTTCGTCACCGTCAAGCCGGGCGCCGTGCCCGGCCCCGACGGCCAGCCGCAGGCCCCCCATATCGTGGTGTCGCTGTTCATGCGCGGCCTGCTCAAGCACCTGACCACGCGTCTATACTTTCCCGACGAAACGCAGGCCAATGCGCGCGACTGGGTCCTGTCGCAGGTGCCGGCGGAGCGCCGCCAGACCCTGGTGGCGCAGCCGGCGGGCCCGGGCAAGCTGCAGTGGCAGGTGATACTGCAAGGCCAGGGCGAAACGGTGTTCTTCGATATCTGAGCCGGCGCGGCCCCGTTCCCGCCAAGTCTCGCCGCACGCCGGCGCCGGCCCGCTCCGCGGCCCGGCGCCGGCGTGCGTTTCTTTTCCGTGCGAACCTGAACCGATGCCTACTTCTTCCCGACTGACCGACCCCATGTTCGGCAGCGCCGATACGCTGGCCGCATTCTCCGATGCCGGCACGGTGCAGGGCATGCTCGATTTCGAAGCGGCGCTGGCGCTTGCCGAGGCCAGTTGCGGGGTGATCCCGCAGGACGCCGCCGCAGTGATCGCTGCCGCTTGCCGGGCCGGGGAAATCGATTTCGACAAGCTGGCCGATGCCGCCGTCGCGGGCGGCAACCTTGCCATTCCCCTGGTCAAGCAGCTTACGGCCCGCGTGGCCGCACGCGACGAACGGGCCGCGCGCTACGTGCACTGGGGCGCGACCAGCCAGGACGCCATCGATACCGGCATGGTGCTGCAGTTGCGCCGTGCGCTGCAGGCCATCGGCACCGATCTCGAAGCGCTCTGCGAGGCGTGCGCCACGCTCGCGCGGCAGCACCGCAACACGCCGATGGTGGGTCGTACCTGGCTGCAGCACGCGCTGCCCACCACCTTCGGCCTCAAGGCCGCCGGCTGGCTGGACGCCCTGCAGCGCAACCTGCAACGTCTCGGCGCCGCGCGCGAGCAAGTCGCCGTGCTGCAATTCGGCGGCGCCGCCGGCACGCTGGCCAGCCTCGGCAACGCCGCGCCCGCGGTGATTGCCGGACTCGGCCGCGAGCTGGATCTCGCCGTGCCCGCCGTGCCCTGGCATGGCCACCGCGACCGCCTGGCCGACGTGGCCGCCACGCTCGGCATGCTCACCGGCACGCTCGGCAAGATCGCGCGCGACATTGCGCTGCTGATGCAGACCGAAGTGGCTGAAGTCGCCGAGCCCTCCGCCCCGGGCCGCGGTGGTTCCAGCACCATGCCGCACAAGCGCAACCCGGTTGGCTGCGCCGCCGTGCTGACCGCCGCCGTGCGCGTGCCGCCGCTGGTGGCGAGCATGCTCGCCGGCATGGTGCAGGAACACGAGCGCGCCCTCGGCGGCTGG
This sequence comes from Cupriavidus sp. 2TAF22, assembly GCF_052115045.1. Classification (NCBI taxonomy): domain Bacteria; kingdom Pseudomonadati; phylum Pseudomonadota; class Betaproteobacteria; order Burkholderiales; family Burkholderiaceae; genus Cupriavidus; species Cupriavidus sp. 2TAF22. Next base: position 126,168 of record NZ_JBFRFX010000010.1, on the reverse strand, counting down.
CAGGCCGAATGGGACACCCTCCCGCAGATTGTCACGCTCAGCGCCGGCGCCCTGCGCCAGATGCTGGAGGTGGCAAGCGGCCTGCAGGTCGATGCGCCGCGCATGCGCGCCAACCTCGACATGACCCACGGACTGATTCTCGCCGAAGCCGCCATGCTGGAGCTGGGCGGGCGGATCGGCCGGCTGCAGGCGCACCACCTCGTCGAAGGCGCCTGCAAGCGGGCGGTGGCCGAAGGCACCACGCTGCGTGCAGCGCTGGCGGCGGTGCTGGCCGAAGATCCCGCCCACGCCGGCCTGATGGATGCCGCCGCGCTGGACCGGGTATGCGATCCGGCCAACTATTTCGGGCAGGCAGAGGGATTCGTCGACGGCGCGCTGGCGGCATGGCGCGCACGCGAGGGCTGACGAGCCCGTAGCCATGTCACCGCGAGCCATGCCAACGGAGCCCGTCGACAGGCATCGAGCCTGAACGCCGGAATCCAGGCAACAAGACCAACCAAGACAGACCCAAGACAGATCCAAGACAGATTTCGCCCCTGGAGACTAAATTGCCCCACCTCAATCATGCCGGCGCCTCCCTGTTCTACACCCTGGAAGGCCCCGAATCCGCCCCGGTCCTGATCTTCTCCAACTCCCTCGGCACCGACCACACCATGTGGGCGCCGCAGGCCGAAGCGCTCGGCAAGCAGTTCCGCGTCCTGCGCTACGACACCCGCGGCCACGGGCAATCATCGCTGCCGCCGGGACCGGCCACGGTGGCCGAGCTGGGCAGCGACGTGCTGGCCCTGATGGATGCGCTCGGCATCCGCAAGGCCGCGTTCTGCGGCCTGTCCATGGGCGGCCTGACCGGCATGTGGCTCGGCGTGAATGCGCCCCAGCGCTTCACGCATATCGCGCTCGCCAATACCGCGCCCAAGATCGGCACGGGCGAGGCATGGAACACCCGCATCGACGGGGTGCTGCGCGACGGCATGGCGCCGCTGGTGGACGCATCGCTGCAGCGCTGGTTCACGCCGGGGTTTGTCGCTGCCGCCGGCGGCAAGCTCGATGGCCTGCGTGCCGTGCTGGGCGGCCTCGATGCGCGCGGCTACGCCGCCAACTGCGCCGCCGTGCGCGACGCCGACCTGCGCGAAGCGGTCAGGACCATCCCGGTGCCCGTGCTGGTGATCGCCGGCAGCGCCGATCCGTCCACCACCGCGGCCGAAGGCCGCGCGCTCGCCGATGCCATTCCCGGCGCGCAGTACGTCGAGCTCGAAGCCGCGCACCTGTCCAGCTTCGAACAGACCGCGCGCTTCAACGACGCGCTGGCGCGTTTCCTGTCCGGCGAAGCGAAGCCGTCCAACGACAGCGAACGCTATGCCGCCGGCCTCGCCGTGCGCCGCGCCGTGCTCGGCAGCACCCACGTGGACCGCTCGCTGGCCCGGCTCACGCCGCTCAACGACGAATTCCAGAACCTCATCACGCGCTATGCCTGGGGCGAGATCTGGACCCGCGAAGGCCTGCCGCGCCATACGCGCAGCCTGCTCACCATCGCCATGATGGTGGCGCTCAACCGCAATGAAGAACTCAAGCTGCATCTGCGCGCGGCGGCGAACAACAAGGTAAGCCGCGAGGAGATCAAGGAAGTGCTGCTGCAGACGGCCATCTATTGCGGCGTGCCGGCGGCCAACTCGGCGTTCCATATGGCCGAGGAGGTGTTTGCGGCGGTGGATGCGGAGACGCGTGGGGAGTGAATCGACAAGGCTGATGGCAGAACCGTTGGCTGCCGCCAGTTAGCTCGCCCCATCGCGCCGGGATGGCTGGTGAAGAACCGCCCCGGCTTCCCGCTCCAGCGGATATTGCACGGATTGCGCCTTGCGCTGGCCTCAGTGGCAGTCCGGCGCGGCGGCCATGACGTTCCTTGCCGACGGTGCGGGAGCACGGTCCTTGCGAATGGCCCGGAAGCTGGCGAGCAGCAGCAGGCCGATCAGCGCCAGCACCGCGCCGAAACCGAAGTCTGCCGGAATGCCGCGGCCGTCCACGATACTGCCGCCCACGGACGAGCCCACCGCGATGGCAACCTGGATGATGCCGACGAACAGCGCCGAGCCTGCCTCTGGCAGGTCGGCGGTCGAGCGCTGGATCCATACGCTGAGGCATAGCGGAATCGCGCCGAACGCGATACCCCACGCCAGCACGACCGCCACCACCGCGGGCGTCGCATGCCGCAGCGCGGGCATCAGCAGCAGCGAGACCATCAGCATCACGATCATGGTCGCGAGTGACGCACCGAGGTTTCGCGCGACCGTGGTCGAGACGGCAAAATTGGCGAGAAAGCCGATGATGCCGAAGCCAAGCAGCACCCAGGTAATACCCTGCGCGCTGAAGTCGGCATATTCCTGGAGGAACGGGGCGATAAAGGTATAGGACGAGAAGTGGGCGCCGAACACGAAGGCGACCATGATCAGGCTCGTGCGCGAATGCGTGCGCCGCAGGAGCGCGAACAGATCGGCCAGGCGCAAGGCGGCTTTCGAGGGCAGCGATGGCACCAGCATCGCCTGGGCTGCCAGGGCCACGGCCACCAGTACGCCGGTCGCCATGAACGATGCGCGCCAGGACGCAAGATTTGCGATAAAGGTGCCCAGCGGTACCCCGATCACGGTGGCGAAGGTCACGCCAGCCAGGATCATCGCGGTGGCTCTCGGTGCTTCATGGGGCTGTACCAGCCTGCCTGCCGCGGCCAGCGCGAGCGTCCAGAAGCCGCCCAGGCTCGCGCCCAGCAGGGCGCGCCCGATCAGCATGACCGCGAAGCTGGGCGCAAACGCCGAGATCAGGTTCGATGCCAGCAAAAGCACCGAAAGCGCGAGCAGGATGTGGCGCCGGTCGATACGCCCGGCGCCCAGCATCATGCCGGGCGCGGAGATGGCGGCCAGTACGCCGGGAATCGTCACCATGAGTCCCGCGGTGCCCGGCGTCACGCCGAATTCCGCGGCGACCTGCGGCAATAGCCCGACCGGCAGGAACTCCGTCGTCACGAACGCAAACGCGCCGACGGTTACCGATCCGACTGCCAGCCATGCCCGCGAGGGCGAGTGAATGCCGGGATCTTTCATTGGGTCACCCGCCGGGTGACTGCCTTCCATCATCATGAGTCTGCTCGTCTGCTACGGATCTGAGGGGGCGTGCCCCGAAAGACCGGCAACATACCATCGATGTGCGCGTTGCGCTGGCGGCCCGCAAATAGCGCCCTAATCCCAGGTCTTCGTGAGGGTCTTCATCGAATTGACATAGATGGCCAGCGACACCGCCGCCCAGCTGTGGACCTGCGTTCCTGCCGGGGATCCGGAGTTCGCGGTGCGCGATGGCCAGGGATGCCGAGGGATCCTCAAGCCGTTTCCGCTACCCTGATCTCCGCCAGCAGCTTCTTCAGTTCCGGCACGCAGGATCCGCAGTTGCCGCCGGCCTTCACGCACGTGGTGATTTCCGCCGGGGTCTTGAGGTCGTGCTTGCGCACCGCGTCGCAGATCGTGTTGCGGCCCACGCCGAAGCACGAGCACACCGTAGGGCCGGCATCCGCGCCTTTCTCCATGGGCTGGCCCAGCAGCAGTCCGATGCGGTCGGCGTCTTCGAGATGGTCCTTGCCGAACAGCGTGGAGAGCCATGCGCGCGAGGGCAGCTCGGGCCGGGTGGAGATGTAGATGCAGGTCTGCAGGCGGTCGTCGACCACGTGGCCGGCGTGGTAGATGCCGGCGGTGCGGTCTTCGTACTCGATCCAGTCGGCATCGGGGTCGGTGATGCCGAGCAGGGCGCGGGCCCAGGCGGCACGGTCTGCGATGTTTTCGCGGCCGGCGAATTCGTAGCGCTGGAACTGGCGGCCCTGCACGCGCGTCCAGTAGGTGAGGGTGTCGGCCGGCAGTGCTTCGCGGCTGAGCACGAAGCCGTGCCACGACACGCGGAATTCCTCCACGCGCACCGGGGTGTGCTTGAACTCGGGCTCGCCGGAGACGGGGTCGACCACGGGGTTGACGAGGGCGCCGACGCGCGCGTCCGAGCTGAACTGATTGTTCCAGTGGATCGGCACGAACACGCTGCCGCGCGGGATGCCGCCGCTGTGTTGCACGCGCGCGACCATGGCGCCCCAGCGGGTGGAGACCCGGGCGAGCTTGCCTTCGCCCACGCCGCACAGCAATGCGTCCTGCGGATGCATGTCGACGAAAGGCTCGGCGATGTGGTCGGCCAGCTTGGGCGATTTGCCGGTGCGCGTCATGGTATGCCACTGGTCGCGCACGCGGCCGGTATTGAGCACCAGCGGGAAATCGTCGTCGGTGGCGTGGACCGGCGCACGCGGTGCCGTGGCGACGAAGCGCGCGCGCCCGTCAGGATGGGCGAAGCGGCCGTCGGCGAACAGACGGGCCGTGCCGGAGGGGCCTTGCAGGCCCTGCGAGGCGGCCGTCACCGGCCATTGCACGGGGGCGAGCGCATCGAACTGCTGGCGGCCCATGCCGGCCAGGCCAGCGATGTTGAAGGCGCGATGGGCGAGCGTGGCGTCTTCGGCAGCGCCGCTGCCGGTGTTGCGGTAGGCGCTCAGGCGGGCATGCTCGTCGAAGATCTCGTGCGGCCCGGCGTAGTGGAACCCGTCGAAGCCCATGCGCGTGGCCACCTCGCACAGGATGCGCCAGTCGGCGCGGGCTTCGCCCGGTGCGGGCAGGAAGGCCCGCTGGCGCGAGATGCGGCGCTCGGAGCTGGTGACGGTGCCGTCCTTCTCGCCCCAGCCCAGCGCGGGCAGGAGCACCTGCGCGGCGTCGTTGGTGTCGGTGCGCAGCATGATGTCGGAGCTGACCACCAGCTCGCATGCGGCCAGCGCGCGGCGGGCCTGGTCGGCGTCCGGCAGGCTCACCACCGGGTTGGTGGCGATGACCCACACGGCCTTGACGCGGCCTTGCTCGATGGCTTCGAACAGCTCCACCGCCTTGAGGCCGGGCTTGTCCGCGATGGCGGGCGAGCCCCAGAACGACTGCACGATCTCGCGATGCTGCGGGTTGGCCAGTTCCATGTGCGCGGCCAGCATATTGGCCAGGCCGCCGACTTCGCGCCCGCCCATGGCGTTGGGCTGGCCGGTCAGGGAGAACGGCCCCATGCCGGGCCGGCCCAGGCGGCCGGTGACCAGGTGGCAGTTGATGATGCTGTTGACCTTGTCGGTGCCGGCCGATGACTGGTTGACGCCTTGCGAGAAGGCGGTGACCACCTTGGGCGTGGCGGCGAACATTTCGTAGAACGCGCGCAGCGCTTCGGGGTCGAGCTTGCAGGCCCTGGCGACCTTGGCCAGGTCGGTGCAGTCCGGGCCAGCCGCGGCGAGCGCATCGTCCAGCCCGCTGGTGTGCCCGGCGATGAATGCCGCATCCGCGGCGCCGTGCTGCGCCAGGTAGTGCAGCAGGCCGTTGAACAGCCAGACATCGGTGCCGGGCTTGATGGGCAGGTGCAGGTCGGCCAGCTCGCAGGTGGCGGTGCGGCGCGGGTCGATCACCACCAGCTTCATGCCGGGGCGCGCTTCCCTGGCCCTGGACAGACGCTGGAACAGGATGGGATGGCACCATGCGGTGTTGGAGCCGACCAGCACGACGAGGTCGGCCAGTTCCAGGTCTTCGTAGTTGCCCGGCACCAGGTCTTCGCCGAAGGCGCGCTTGTGCCCGGCCACGGCAGACGACATGCACAGGCGCGAGTTGGTGTCGATATTGGCGCTGCCGATGAACCCTTTCATCAGCTTGTTGGCGATGTAGTAGTCCTCGGTCAGCAACTGGCCGGAGACATAGAGGGCCACGGCGTCCGGGCCGTGCTCGGCGATGATGTCCTTGAAGCCTTGCGCCACCTTGTCCAGGGCGTGATCCCACGATACCTGCGTCAGCGCGCCGTCGGCGCCGCGCACCTGCGGATGCAGCAGGCGGCCTTCGAGCCCGGTGGTTTCGGCCAGGGCGGAGCCCTTGACGCACAGGCGGCCCTGGTTGGAGCCGTGGCTGGCGTCGCCGGCCACTTCGACGCTGCCGTCGTCATGGCGCGTGGCACGCACGCCGCAGCCCACGCCGCAATAGGGGCAGGTGGTATCGGTGACGACGGACGAAGCGCCGGCCGGCGGCGCGGCCGGGGAACCGGTGGAAAGGATGACGGGGATATCGGACAGGTTCACGGTGGCGCGCTCGTTGCTAACGGTAAATCGGATGCCAGGGGGAGCGGCGCTCAGGCCGCCAGCGCCTCGCATTGCGCGCGGCCGAACAGCAGGCGCTGGCGCATGGCGCCGACCGGCTCGCCGCTCTGGATCAGGTCGAAGTACCAGGGGCCGTCCTGCACGTCGCCGTACAGCACCGCGCCGACCAGGCGCCCGCCCTGCAGCACCAGCCGCTTGTAGACGCCGCGGCGCGCATCGCGCATGACCAGGTCTTCGCTGCCTTCGCCGCCGATGAAGTCGCCGGCGGAGTAAAGGTCCACGCCGGTCACCTTGAGCTTGGTCGCGGTGGCCTGCTGCACGTAGCGGCGGTGCCCGGCCCCGGCCAGGTGCGCGGCGGCCACGCGGGCCTGGTCCCAGATCGGCGCCACCAGGCCGAAGGTGGCTTGGCGGTGCTGCACGCATTCGCCCACGGCGTACACGCGCGGATCGAAGCTCTGCAGCGTATCGTCGACCACGATGGCGCGCTCGCAATGCAGGCCTGCCTGCCGGGCCAGCTCGATATTGGGGCGCACGCCGGCGGTCATGACCACCAGGTCGGCGGGAATGCTGGTGCCGTCCTTGAAGCATACGCCGGTGACGCGGTCCTCGCCCAGGATGCTGCTGGTATGGGCGTTGAGCAGGAACTGCAGGCCCTTGCGCTCGAGCGCCTGCTTGAGCAGTGCCGCGGCGGGTGCGTCGAGCTGGCGCTCCATCAGGCTGTCGGCCATGTGCACCACGCTCACTTCCATGCCCTGGCGCATCAGGCCGTTGGCGGCCTCCAGGCCGAGCAGGCCGCCGCCGATCACCACCGCGCGGCGGTGGTTGCGTGCGGCGGCCAGCATGGTTTCCACGTCCTGGATGTCGCGAAAGGCGATCACCCCGTCGAGCTGGTGGCCGGGCACCGGGATGATGAAGGGCTTGGAGCCGGTGGCCAGCAGCAGGCGGTCGTAGCGCACCTCGCGCCCGGATTGCGAGCGCACCAGCCGGCGCGGGCGGTCGATGGCCACCACCGGGTCGCCGGCCAGCAGCTCGATGCCGTTCTGCTCGTACCACTCGCGCGTGTTGAGCATGATGTCGGCGATGGTCTTCTCGCCGGCCAGCACCGGCGAGAGCAGGATGCGGTTGTAGTTGCCGTGCGGCTCGGCGCCGAACACGGTGATGTCGTAGAGATCGGGCGCCAGCTTGAGCAGCTCCTCGACCGTGCGCATGCCGGCCATGCCGTTGCCGACGACCACCAGGCGGGGCTTGTGGCCTGCACTGACGCGACCGGCACTCATGCGGCCACCCAGACCTTGCCGTCATGCACGCGGGCAGGGTAGGCCGCGACCGAGTGCTCCGGCGCTTCCAGGCATTCGCCGGTGCGCAGGTCGAAATGCTGCTTGTAGATCGGCGAGGCCACCACCACGCGCTCGCCCAGGCTGCCCACCAGGCCGCGCGACAGCACCGCGGCATTGGCGTTGGGGTCGTAGTTGGAGATGGCGTATACCTGATCGTCCGCGCCCGCGCCGATGCGGAACACGGCGATCTGTGCCTTGTCCACCAGCGCGCACACGCCGGTATTGGGCACGATGTCGCGCAGGGCGCAGATGGCGGTCCAGGTTTCGCTGTGGTGGGCTTGGCTCATGATGTTTTCCTTGGCGTTGGCGCGTTGGTTGTGGGGCACGGCCGGTCAGGCTGCCTTGACGATCACCGGGATCTGTTCGAGCCTGGAGCGATGCAAGATCCGTTCCTCGGGCGTGGCGGGGCGGATCTGGCCGCGCTCCTCCATGAAGACCAGGTTGTCGTCGCGCAGGTCGCTGTTGACGAAGTGGCGGAAGCGCTTGCGTGTTTCCGGGTTGGTCACGGCCAGCTTCCATTCGTCCTCGTAGGTGTCGACCACGTGCTGCATCTGGGCTTCGAGTTCTGCGCCGATGCCCAGGCTGTCTTCCAGCACCACGGCCTTGAGGTAGTCCAGGCCGCCTTCGAGGTTGTCGCGCCAGGTGCTGGTGCGCTGCAGGCGGTCCGCCGTGCGCACGTAGAACATCAGGAAGCGGTCCACGTAGCGCAGCAGCGTGGCGCGGTCCAGGTCGCTGGCCAGCAATTCGGCGTGGCGCGGCTTCATGCCGCCGTTGCCGCACACATAGAGGTTCCAGCCGCGCTCGGTGGCGATGATGCCCACGTCCTTGCCCTGCGCCTCGGCGCATTCGCGGGTGCAGCCGGAGACGCCGAACTTGATCTTGTGCGGGGCGCGCAGGCCCTTGTAGCGGTTCTCGATCTCGATGGCCAGGCCAACCGAGTCGTCCACCCCATAGCGGCACCAGGTCGAGCCCACGCACGACTTCACGGTGCGCAGCGACTTGCCGTAGGCATGGCCGGATTCGAAGCCGGCCGCGATCAGCTCTTCCCAGATCATCGGCAGCTCTTCCACGCGCGCGCCGAACATGTCGACGCGGGCGCCGCCGGTGATCTTGGTGTACAGGCCGTATTTCTTGGCGACCTGGCCCACCGCGATCAGGCCGTCGGGCGTGACTTCGCCGCCCGGCATGCGCGGCACCACCGAGTAGGTGCCGTCTTTCTGGATATTGCCCAGGAAGTAATCGTTCGAGTCCTGCAGGCTGGCGTGCTCTTCCTTGAGCACGAACTCGTTCCAGCACGAGGCCAGGATGCTCGCCACGGTCGGCTTGCAGACGTCGCAGCCCAGGCCCGTGCCGTGCGCCGCCAGCAGCTCGCCGAAGGTCTTGAAGCCACCCACGCGCACCAGGTGGTAGAGCTCCTGGCGCGAGTAGGCGAAGTGTTCGCACAGGTGGTTGTTCACCGCCAGGCCCTGCTTCTTCATCTCGGCCTTCATCACCTGCGTGACCAGCGGCACACAGCCGCCGCAGGTGCTGCCGGCCTTGGTGCAGCTCTTGAGCGCGCCGATGGTGGTGGCGCCGTCGCGCACGGCAGCGCAGATGTCGCCCTTGGAGACGTTGTTGCACGAGCAGATCTGCGCCGCATCGGGCAGCGCGTCGGCGCCCAGGCCCGGCTTGGCCTGGCCGTCGGAAGCCGGCAGGATCAGGAATTCGGGCGACTCGGGCAGCTCGATCTTGTTGAGCATCATCTGCAGCAGCGTGCCGTATTCCTCGGCGTCGCCCACGAGCACGCCGCCCAGCAGGTACTTGCCGCAATCGGACACCACCAGCTTCTTGTAGACCTGCTTGCGCTCGTCGGTGAACTGGTAGGCACGGCTGCCGGGGGCATTGCCATGCGGGTCGCCAAGGCTGGCCACGTCCACGCCCATCAGCTTGAGTTTGGTGCTCATGTCGGCGCCCGCGAACTCGGCCTGGTGGCCCAGCAGGTGCTTGGCCGCCACGCGCGCCATGTCGTAGCCGGGTGCGACCAGGCCGTAGATCTTGCCTTGCCACAGCGCGCATTCGCCAATGGCGTAGACGTCCGGGTCCGAGGTCAGGCACTGGTTGTCCACGGCGATGCCGCCGCGCTCGCCCACGGCCAGGCCGGCCGCGCGCGCCAGTTCGTCGCGTGGGCGGATGCCGGCCGAAAAGACGATCATGTCGGTTTCGAGGTGGCTGCCATCGGCGAAGTTCATGCGATGGGTGCCTTGCTCGCCGTCGACGATCTCCACGGTGTTCTTGCGCGTGTGCGTGGTGACGCCCAGGTCTTCGATCTTCCGGCGCAGCATCTCGCCGCCGCCGTCATCCACCTGCACGGCCATCAGGCGCGGGGCGAATTCCACCACATGGGTCTGCAGGCCCAGGTCGCGCAGCGCCTTGGCGCATTCCAGGCCGAGCAGCCCGCCGCCCACCACCACGCCGGTCTTCGAGCGGGCGCCGCATTCCTGCATGGCTTCCAGGTCTTCGATGGTGCGGTAGACGAAGCAATCCTTGCGGTCCTTGCCCGGCAGCTGCGGCACGAAGGGGTAGGAGCCGGTGGCGATGATGAGCTTGTCGTAGGACAGGGTCTCGCCGTTGGACACCGTGACCGTCCTGGCCGCGCGGTCGATGACGGTGGCGCGGGCGTTCAGGCGCAGCAGCATGTTGCTGCGCTCGAAGAAGCCGGCTTCCACCAGGGACAGATCCTCGGCGGTCTTGCCGGCGAAGAATTCCGAGAGGTGCACGCGGTCGTAGGCCGGGCGCGGCTCCTCGCACAGGACGGTGACCTCCAGGTCTTGCGAACCGGCTTCGGCCAGGCATTCCAGGAATTTGTGGCCGACCATGCCGTGGCCGATGATGATCAGTTTCATGATGGTTTCCTTGTTCTGTGGGGCCGGGGAGCCGTGGCCGTGCTGTGCTGTGTTTTCTGGGACCGAATTCGTTGCGGCGGCGGCTCAGGAGTTGGAGCCGGCCAGTGCGCTGTCGAACAGGGCTTGCTCGCTGGCCTTGTGTTCGGCCGAGAAGCGCACGGCGATCGCGCACAGGGCCGAGACGATGGCCGCCGCGCCGAGCACGGTGAGCGTCTGCTGCAGGTTGCCGCCCAGGCCCTTCATCAGGAACCCGGCCGCCACCGCGCCCACATTGCCGCCGGCGCCAATGATCCCGGCCACGCCGCCGAGCGCCTTGCGGTCGATGAAGGGCACCAGCGCGTAGGTGGCGCCGCAGGCCATGTGGGTGAACAGGCCGAAGCCCAGCATGGCCACCACGGCCGCCGCCACGCTGTGGGCCTGTGCGAACCACAGCAGGCCCAGGCCTTCGCCGAGGATCAGCACGAACAGCAGGGTGGAGCGCGCATCCAGGCCGCGGCGCAGGGCTGCCTTGTCCGACAGCCAGCCGCCCAGGGCGCGGGCGAACAGCGCGAGCAGGCCGAAGCTGGCGGCGGCCAGGCCGGCGCTGCTGAGCGACAGGCCGAAGTGGTCCACGTAATAGGTGGCGGCCACGTTGTGGATGAAGATCTCCACGCCGAAGCAGGCGCCGTAGGTGATGAACAGCATCCAGACGCGGTAGTTGGCGCTGGCGGCCTTGAAACTGGCCCAGCCGCCTTTCTTGCCGCTGTCCACGCTGATGCCTTGCTTGCGCAGGTCGGCGAAATCGCCTTGCGGGCAGTCCTGGGTGAACTTCCAGTAGAGCACCGCCATGATCAGCATCAGCACGCCCGGCACCAGCAGCGCGAGGCGCCAGCCCATGGCGTGGTTCACGCCCAGCATCAGGATCGCGCCCAGCAGCAGCGGCATCATGGCCTGCGCGGCGCCGCCGCCGGCATTGCCCCAGCCCGCGGCCGCGGCGTTGGCCGTGCCCACCACGTTGGGGGCGAACATCACCGAGGTGTGGTACTGCGTGATGACGAAACTCGCGCCCACCGCGCCGATCAGCAGGCGGAAGAACAGGAAGGTCTCGTAGCTCTGCGCCATCGCCACGCCGAGCACGGGAATCGCGCCGAGCGCCAGCAGGCCGGTATAGGTGCGGCGCGGGCCGAAGCGGTCGCACAGCGGGCCGACGACCAGGCGCACGAGGATGGTCACCGCGACCGCGGCAATATTGATATTGGCGATCTGGCCGGGAGTCAGGCCAAATTCACCCTTGAGCACCGGCATCAGCGGCGCGCACGCGAACCACGCGAAAAAGCACACGAAAAACGCCATCCAGGTCAGGTGGAAGGCGCGCATCTGCGGGGTGCGCAGGCTTAGCAGTTCGATGCGGGTGGCTTTGCCGGTCATCATGGCTCCAGAAAAACAAAGGGCGTCCCGCGAACCGGTCATGAAGACCGGTCAGGGGACGCCGTTGTCCTGGCGGCAGCGATAAAGACCGCTGCCGCCGCGTATGGGGTGAGCGGGCCGCCGTTGGTCCGCTCGCGTTCTATTGAGCAAGCGCTGTGCCAGCGGCGGATGTGATGGCGAGCGGGGGTTTTGGCGGGAAAGGCGCCTTCAGCGGCGGCGAAGATGCGCCGCGTTGGGGCAATTGCTTCGGCGCAGCACGTTCATGGTGCAGTGCGGTGGGCGAGGGCGGTGCGCGCCGGCGAACCCAAGCTGGTGCATGGGCCGGCGTCGCCGGGGCGCGCTAGGCGCGGGTCGGGCCGGCCGCCAGGGCGGCGTTTTTGCCGTCGGCGGCGGGATTGTCCTCGCGTTGCACGCGGGTGATGGCGATATCGTTGGGTCGCACCAGCTCGTCCGCGTCGTCCACGAGCGCGGCGCGCACCCGGCGGCCTGCGGGCGTGAGCAGTTCCACCGGGCCCTGGCCGCAGGGCGCCAGGTGGCGGTCGCCCCATTGCATCAGGCCCACGATCACGGGAATCAGCTCCACCGCGGCGCGGGTAGGGCGATATTCGAAGCGCTCCCGCTCGCCTGGCTCGCGGTAGCTGACCTTGCGCAGGATGCCGGCCTCGCTCAGCGTCTTGAGCCGCGCGGAGAGCACGGCGGGCGAGCACTGCAGGCGTTCGAGGAAGTCGTCGAAGCGGCGGATGCCGTGAAACACGTCACGCAAGATCAGGATCGTCCACTTCTCGCCGACAAGGCCGAGCGTGGCAGCGATCGAACAGTTCTGGAGTTCTTCGGCATTGAGGCGCATGGGACCAGCATAGCAGCCTGACTTCATTTGCAAAAGTCAGGGTATAGCCTATACTCCTAACTACGAAAACTGTAGTCAGGAGCCGGTGATGCCGTCGTCACAAGATTCGAATGCCCACGCCGGCTGCCCGGAATGCGCGCAAGCCTGGATGCTGGCCGGGGGCGAACGGGTCGTGGTGCGCGCCGTGCGCGCGGCCGACGCGGAGCGCGAGCGCGCCTTCGTCCAGGCCCTGTCGCGTGAAAGCCGTTACTACCGCTTCCTGACCGGCGGGCGCATTTCGGACGAGGTGATCAGCCGTTTTGTCGAGAACGATGCCGGCCTGGCGCTGGTGGTGACGGCGCAAATCGATGGCGCGCCCGTGATCGTGGCCAACGGCAATTACGTGGTGACGCACGGCGGGGTGGCTGAGTTCGCCGTGGCGGTGGCCGACGACTGGCAGGGCAAGGGCCTGGGCCGCCGGCTGATCTCGCGCCTGCGTGATGCCGCCGCTGCCGCGGGCCTGCGCCTGCTGCGTGGCGACGTGCTCAGCGAGAACCGCCGCATGCTGGCGCTGATGCGCGAATTCGGCTTCTCCAGCCGGCGCAACCCTGAAGACAATCTGCTGCACGAGGTGAGCCTGGTGCTGCGCGCCTCTGTCTTCACGGACGCGGTGCCCGCCACCGCCCGCGCGGCGGACTGAATTCCCGGCCTAGGCTTCGGCGGTGCCGCGCTTGCGCGTGCCAGCCGTGGCGGTGCAGCCCACCGATGCGATGATGATGCTGGCGATGGCCAGCCATTGCTGCGTGTTCAGTGTCTCGTGCAGGAACACCAGCCCGGCCAGCGCGCCCATCGCCGGCTCCATGCTCAGCAGGATGCCGAAGGTCCGGCGAGGCAGGCGCTTGAGCGCCACCATTTCCAGCGAATAGGGAATCGCGCTGGATAGCAGCCCCACCGCCAGCCCCGCCAGCAGCAGCGCGGGGCTGAACATGGCCGTGCCCGCATGCGCCAGCCCGAAGGGCAGCACCACCAGCGCCGCCATGGTCAGCCCCAGCGAGGTAGCCTGGCCACCGTGCGCATTGCCGGCCATCTGGCCGAAGATGATGTACAGCGCCCAGCCCACGCCCGCTGCCAGCGCATAGCCGATGCCCACCGGGTCCAGCACGGCCACGTTCTGCCCGAGCGGCAACAGCAGCAGCAAGCCTGCCACCGCAAAGGCAATCCAGAGAAAGTCGATGGCCCGCCGCGACGAGGACACCGCCACCGCCAGCGGCCCGGTGAACTCGACGGCGATCGCCAGCCCGAGCGGCACCGTGCGCAGCGACATATAGAACAGCAGGTTGGTCGCGCCCAGCGCCGCGCCATACAGTGCGATCACGCGCGCATTGGCCAGGCTCAGCGGCATCCGCCACGGACGCCACACGCACAGCAGGATCAAGGCCGAGAAACTCACGCGCAGCGCGGTGGTGCCCTGGGCGCCGAGCGCGGCGAACAGGCTCTTGGCAAACGAGGTACCGATGCAAAGCGATGCCATGGACCCGATCAGCGCCAGCACGGCGATCAGGGTTGCACTCTGTTTCAGGCGGTTCAGCGGCAATTGGGGCTCTCAGGCGGGGGAGGTGCCGGCAGCTTGCGGCGCCGGCGAGCCCAGCATCTTGAACGATCTGGCGGCGAATGGCTAGGCCGCCGGTGCGCGGGCATCCCGCGTGGTGGTCATGCGGCGCAGCTATCCGGCCGCGCGCGGCTTCGATCTGGCGCATCCGCATGTGCTGGTGTCGGGCCGCGGCGATATCCACTGCCCGCTCGACGATGCGCTGGCGGCACGGGGCGTGGCGCGGCGCAGAAAAAGGGCCCGGGCGCCGCATCGTGGATGCCAACGATGATCCTTGGCAGCTTGCCCAAACGCTGATCCGGGAGCCGGCAGGCGTGCAACAGGATGCTTTGGCGCGGCGCGAGGTTTGCAGCGGGCCCAAGCGCTGTCTATGGTGGTGGAGGGCGCCGGCCCGGCTCGCCGGCGCGCCGGCATGCGCCAGGTTCGCATCCGTTCGCATCCGCTCGCATTCGCTCGCAACCGTTCCGTCTCCAGGAGAACCAGCATGGCATCGTCCGCTTCCCCCCGACGCGTCGTGATCACCGGCGCGGCCGGCGCGCTCGGCCGCGCCGTCACCGAGGCGTTCGCCGACGAAGGGGCGCGCCTGGCCCTGATCGACCGCGACGCCGAAGCCTTGCGAGCCCATGCGCCGGTGGCGCAGGCCGCCGACTGGCACTTGCTGCTGGCAGCCGACGTCACCTCGCCGGACAGCATGGCCGAAGCCGCGCGCGGCATTCTCGATGCCTTCGGCGGCATCGATGTCCTGGTCCACGTGGCCGGCGGCTTCGAGATGGGCGAGCCCACGCACGCGCTGAGCCGCGAGTCGTGGCTGCGCATGATGGACCTCAACGCATGGTCGCTGGTCGCGGTGACGCAGCACTTCATTCCCGCCATGCTCGCGCAGCACGCCGGCAAGGTCGTCGCCGTCTCGGCCCGGGGCGCGGTGCACGGCACCGCCGCGATGGGCGCCTACGCTGCCTCCAAGAGCGCGCTGCAGCGCCTGGTGGAAAGCCTGTCGCACGAAGTCCGGCAGGCCGGCATCAACGTCAACAGCATCGCGCCGAGCATGCTCGACACGCCCGCCAACCGGCGCGCCATGCCACATGCCGATACGGCGGCCTGGGTATCGACCGCAGCGGCGGCTCGCGCGGTAGCTTACCTGGCGTCTGACGGCGCGCAGGCCATCCATGGCCAGCATCTGGTGCTGGATGGGTTGAGCTGAAGCGGCGGCATCCCCGTCTGCGCCCTGGCACGGTGGCGCACGCAAAGCCTCATTTGCGCCCGGTCGCCGCGATACCCGCAGCGGGCCTCCCGCCGGCGTCTACCGCCGCGCCTGCGCGCGGCTACGCGCGCCCGCGCCGCGCCAGTGGCAGCGTCGCCAGCCGCGCCAGCACCACGGCGCGCATGCCTTCCGGTGCCGGCAGCGAGTCCAGCAAGGCCGGCCAGCGCTCATGCGCCATGGCGACCGCGTCTTTCACCGCGGCGGTGGCGATGCGCTCGGCGATCCTGGCTTCGCGCGCGAAGTCGCGGTAGGTCTGCAGGGTCTGTTCGCGCTGCAGGCGGTCGATGGCGACGTTCTGGCCGAAGCCGGCAAAGCCGGGCAGGGCGGCCACGCTGACGATATCGTAGGCGGGAGACAACTCGGGGGCGACGCCGTTGCGGTAGAGGAAGGAGAAATTCTTCAGGTGGGCGTCGCTGTTGCCAAGCAGCGTGTTGACGGCCTGGCGGATGAAGAACTGGCGTACGTCCTCGATGCCCCGCACGCTAAGCCGTTCCAGCAGTTGCACCAGCGCGGCGTAGGCATCGTGGCCGGCGTATTTGCGGCTGGGCATGCGCGTCAGCAGCTGGCAGCCGTCCTCGGCGTGCACGCGGCCGCCCGGCTCGCGGTCGAAGCGGTCCACGGCGAGGAAATGCAGGTGCGCGCCGAGCGCCTCTGCCAGGCCGTCGACTTCGATGGCGGCCAGTGGCACGGGCCGGCAGGGCGCCACCGCCACGCCGGCGGCCTGCGCCAGCTGCATCGATACATATTCGTTGAAAATCTGGCTGTCGTCGTTGCG
Source organism: Cupriavidus sp. 2TAF22 (assembly GCF_052115045.1). Classification (NCBI taxonomy): domain Bacteria; kingdom Pseudomonadati; phylum Pseudomonadota; class Betaproteobacteria; order Burkholderiales; family Burkholderiaceae; genus Cupriavidus; species Cupriavidus sp. 2TAF22. The sequence continues at coordinate 109,893 of NZ_JBFRFX010000010.1, read as the reverse complement.
CGCGGGCAGCTTGGCGATCAGGTCGGAGAGGTGGCCGTGGGTGGGCAGCGTGTAGCGCTTGCCGGTGTGCGCGGTGGACAGCGCAAGCTTGTTCTGCACGCCCGAAACCGAGGCCGCGCCTTCGGTGGCGCCTTCGATCACGGCAATCTCGAGATTGTCTGCGCCGCCGGTCACGCCCACGGTGCGCACATGCTCCGGCAGCGCGTCGATGGGCGCCGGGCGCACCACCACCGCGCCGGGCAGGTCGTCGCCGGCGGCGGCCAGGATGCCGAAGTCGTCGCGGTCCTCCGCGTGCTGGCGGGTGGCTTCCAGGCGCTTGCGCAACTCGCTCTCGGGCAGCAGGCCCGCGAAGTAGGGCGGCAGTGCGCCGTTGGTGTTGTAAAGCGCCGGATGAAAAGGATTGGACAGTACCGTGGCGGTCAGCGCTTCGTTGCCCGGGAAGGTCAGCGACAGGCTCAGCGTGGGCCGCAGCGCATCGCCGCGGAACGCCTCGGCCGGCACGAAGCGGCAGGTACGCCCGACCTCGCACAAGTGTCCGCACAGCACACCGTGCAGATGCACTTCCAGATAGCGCGGCCGCAGTCCGGCACTCACGAATCCTGCTCCAGGAACATTTCCACGGAAGTCCTGGCCTCGCGGTCGGGGCCACTGTCCTTGCCCTCGAGCAGGCGCCGCACGGCCAGCAGATGCTCGCGCGGCACCAGCACCCATTCCGCATCGAGCGCCGCGCCCACCGCCGCCAGCGTGGAGGCGCGCACATCGTTCCTGCCACTGAGCGCCGTGGTCAGGTTCGATGGCGCCATGCCGATCAGCCGGGCGACGTCGACCAGCGACGCCTTGCGCGCGGCGCGGCGCGCCTGAAGTTGTTCATAGAATGATGCCATGACATAGTTATAGGCAAAAATATATGAAATAGCATAACAGATCGCTTGGTATAGCTATGATATCTCATAATATTTTTGTAAAAACTATGTCATGGCATATTGATGCAAGTGCCTTATTGTGCGCGACAGAGCACGTTACCTTTCCTGCCTCCCGCTCAGGCTGCGGCCTTGGCTGCCGCGTTTTCCGTCGCCTGTTCCGCCGCCTGTTCCGCCGCCTGTTCGCTGCGGTTCATCTGGGTGGCGTTGTAGTTGACGATGCGGCCGCTTTCCGGCTCCACGCCAATGCGGCCGGTGAGCGTTTCGAGCGGACGGCCGTATAGGTGGAAGTGCAGCGTGGGCGCATCGCCCACGACGTGGATGCTGTGGATGTCCTGCGCCAGGAAGCTGATCGGCGCGCCGGAACGCACGACCTGCTCGCGCTCGAGCACCAGGGTGGCGTGCCCGGGATCGCTGCCATCGTCGGTGCGGCGATAGACGCGGTTGAGTTCGTCGCCCTGCACGGCCACGATCACCGCCCAGGTGTCGTGGTTATGCGGGATGGTTTTCTTGCCGGGCACGATGGAGTTGAGGTAAAGCGCGGGCAACTGGCCTTCGCCGCTGAGGCGATAGCGTGTGGAGGTAGCAACGCCGTCGCCAGGCGGCGGAAAATCGGCGAAGCTGAACAGGTCTTGTCTCCCGGCCAGTTTCTGCAGGGCGTGGGTCACGCGCTCCAGCGTGGCGCGGTCCACATCATGGTGCGCTGTCAGTGCACGGACTTCGGCAAGGGTGGTGGCGATGGCGGCGTCGCGCTGGCTCTGTGTGGTCATGGGGGATCCTTGGTCGTGGCGAGGGCACCACTCTAAAGAGAGTGCGGCCGGCGCAGAAGGAACAATATCGCCGAAGCATATGCATTCTGCCGGGCCGCCTGGCTTGCGCGATTCTCCGCATGACCAATGGCGGAAACCTTCGTTGGCAACGCATCGGCGTGGCCCTTACAGTGGTCCGCTCGCCCGTGCGGCACCGTGCCATTCCTACTTGCCATGACCATCACCGACCTGACCCCGACCCTTGCCGACGACCTCGACGGCGGCAGCGCCGCCGCGCCCGCATCCATCCGCCAGCCGCTCATCAGCCCGGCGGCGCTCAAGGCCGCCATTGCCGGTGGCGGCGAACTGGCCGTGCTGGATGCGCGCGAAGAGGGCGCCTTCGCGCGCGAGCATTTGCTGTTCGCCGTGCCCGCGCCGCTGGGCCGGCTCGCGGTCCTGATCGACCGCCTGGTGCCGCGCCGTAGCACGCGCATCGTCGTCACCGACCTTGCCGAAGACATCGCCCACGCGGCGGCGGCCAGGCTGCTGCGTTTCGGCTACACCGACGTGTCGGTGCTCGCGGGCGGCACGCGTGGCTGGCAGGCCGCGGGCTACGAAGTGTTCAGCGGCACCAACGTGCCGAGCAAGGCGTTCGGCGAAGTTATCGAGCACGAGCTGCACACGCCGTGGATCACCGCCGAAGCGCTGCACCTGCACCAGCAGCGCGGCGACAACGTGGTGGTGGTGGACAGCCGCCCGCTCGCGGAATTCCAGAACATGAGCATTCCCGGCGCGGTGGATTGCCCCGGCGCCGAACTGGTCTACCGCATCGGCGAGATCGCGCCCGATCCCGASACGCTGGTSGTGGTCAACTGCGCCGGCCGCACRCGCAGYATCGTSGGCGCGCAGACGCTGATCRATGCCGGCATWCCCAAYCSMGTGGYSTCGCTCAAGGACGGCACCATGGCATGGCTGCTGGCCGGCTACCAGCTCGATCAGGGCCAGACCCGCTTCGCGCCGCAGCCAGGCGAGGCCGCGCAGGCCGCTGCGCGCGAGCGCGCCGCCCGCGTGGCTGAACGCGCCGGGGTGGGCCACATCGACGCGGCGCAGTTGGCCGCCTTCGAGCAACAGGCAGGGGAGCGCACGCTGTACCGCTTCGATGTGCGTTCGCCGGAGGAATACGCGGCCGGCCACCTGCCAGGCTGGCGCAGCGCGCCCGGCGGGCAGCTGGTGCAGGCTACCGACGCCTACGCCGGCACGCGGCGCGCCCGCATCGTGCTGGCCGACTGGGACGGCGTGCGCGCGCAGACCACGGCGGCATGGCTGGCCCAGTTCAGCGGGCACGAAGTCTTCCTGTTCCGTCCGGCGCCGCTGGCCCCGCGCGAAGCCGGGCCGGAACCGCTGCGGGTGCTGCGCACATCGGCGGCGGATGCACCGTGGATCGAAGCGGTTTCGCTGTCCGCGCTGCAGGCGCATGGCGGCGTGACGGTGGCGGACGTGGACAGCAGCCTGGCCTTCCGCCGCGGCCACGTGCCCGGCGCGTGGTTCACCACGCCGGAAAAGGTGGCACTGGTGCTGGAGCGGGCCGGCAGCGCCGACGTGGTCGTCATCACCTCCTCCGACGGCGTCCTGGCGCAGGCGGTTGCGGCAGAACTGCGGCGCACCAGCACGCGCGATGTGCGCGCACTGCTTGGCGGCAATGCACGCTGGCAGGCACTGGGTTTGCCCGTCGAGCCTGCGCAGGCCGGCTCGGCCGCCGCGGCGCGCGTGCTGAGCGGGGATGAAGATGCCTGGTATAGCGCTTACGCGTACGAGGACGAAGTCCGCCGCAAGGCCGAGATGCATGCCTACCTGAACTGGGAGATCGGGCTGGTGGACCAGCTCGAGCGCGATGGCGACCTGCCGGTGAACCTGGTCGACTATCGCGGGGTGTGAGAGCTCGCGACGTGGGCCGCGTCGAATGCCTGTCCCCTTTTCCCATGTAGAGCCATGTAGAGCCATGTGGCGCCATGCAGCGCCATGCAGCGGGAGAGGGGGCGCTACACGCGGCAAGCCTGYTTCATCGGCAGCCGGGCGCACCGGCCAGGCCGGCTGACCAAGCTCACCGCAACGAAATCCCCGAACTCGCGATCGCCGCCGCATACCTCGGCAGGTCCTTCGACAGCGTCGCATCCAGTTCCTGCGCGGTCGATCCCACCACGACGTAGCCCGCCTCTTCGAGCTGGCTGCGGGTCGCGGGCACATTGAGCACCGCCGCCACGTCGCGGCTGATGCGGTCCACCACCGGCGTGGGCGTGGCGGCCGGCGCGATCAGGCCTTGCCAGCTTTCCACGGCGAAACCGGTGGCCCCTGCCTCGGCCATGGTGGGCACCTGCGGCAAGGCCTTCGAGCGATAGGGCGTGGTCACCGCGAGTGCGGTGAGGCGGCCTGCGCGCACATAGTCAGTGACGGCGGCGAGCGTGATGAGGGTGGCGTCGATATGGCCGCCGAGCAGGTCCACCGTGGCAGGCGCGCCGCCCGCATACGGGATGTAGTTGACCTTGATGCCGGCCTGGCGCGACAGCATCGCGTGCGCGACATGGGCGATGCCGCCGTTGCCGGGCAGGCCGAGTGTCACTTCGCCGGGCTTCTTGCGCGCCAGCGCCAGGTAGTCCTGGAAGGTGCGCACGCCCAGGTCGGGGCGCGTCACCAGGATCTGCGGATTGACCACCGCCTTGCTCACGCCGCGAAAGGCGTGGCCGGTGTCGTAAGGCAGCGTCTTGAACAGCGACGCGTTGAGCGTCACGCCCTCGCCGCCAAGCAGCAGCGTATAGCCATCCGCCTTTGCCCTTGCGACCTGCGCGGCGCCCAGGGTGCCGCTGGCGCCCACCACGTTTTCCACCACCACCGGCTGGCCCCATTTTTCGCTCAGCTTGAGCGCCAGCGTGCGCGCCAGCTTGTCGGCACTACCGCCGGCGGAGACTGGCACCACGATGCGCACGGGGCGCGCCGGGAAGGATTCGGCAGCGTCCGCCGGAGCCGCGTGGGCGTGGAGCAGGAATGGGGTGCCGACGACGGCGGCGGCGCCAAGGCTCGATAGGGTGCGCAGGAGAGTGCGGCGTTGCATGGTGATGTTGCCCGGATGTTGCCCGGCGATTTACCGGGGAAGGTGCTGCGAAGAGAGGAGGGACAGCTTATGAATGCACCCGGGCGCGGCCAACGAATCTTTCCGCGCATGGTTATGCGGCGCTGCGCCGCCCCCGCGCTGCGCGCGCGCCATCGCAGATGCAACGCGCGCTGCATAACGATGGCTTCTTTTATTCGTTCCGTGGCGGCCCGCGCTTGCGTACAGTCTGTCGACCGCGCTGGCCGGCAAGTACCCGCCAGCGCGACGCACGACATCAACCCGAACATCCCGAACATCCCGGAAAACGCGAACACACCATGACACGCACCGCTTCGCCGCGCCCTCCGCGCCCGCTTCGCCGCCTTGCCTTTGCCGCCGCCTTCCTGGCCGGCACCTTCGTTGCCGGCGCGGCGCATGCCGACGCCACGCTCGACAAGATCCGCCAGCGCGGCAAGATCGTGGTCGGCATCATGCTGTCCGGCAGTGCCTTCGGCTCGATCGATCCCGCCACGCAGAAGCCGGTCGGCTTCAACGCGGATCTGGCGCAGGACCTTGCAAAGCAGCTCAACGTGGAGCTGGAAACCGTGCAGGTCCAGCCGTCGAACCGTGTGCAGTTCCTCCAGCAGGGCAAGGTCGACGTGCTGATCGCAGCAATGGAGTACAACGCCGAGCGCGGCGAGCAGCTTGGCCACGTGCCCACGCCGTACTACCGCGTCGGCGGCGCCGTGATCGTGCCCAAGCAAAGCGATATCCGCCGCTGGGAAGACCTCAGGGGCAAGACCGTGTGCATCTCGCAGGGCAGCAGCTATACGCGCCCGGTGCAGGTGGAATACGGCGCCATCCCGAAAGGCTTCAAGGGGTCTTCGGAGTCCCTGCTGGCACTGCGCGGCGACAACTGCGCCGGCGCCGTGCACGACAACACGCTGCTGCAGCCGCTGGTGCGCGGCAATCCCGAATGGCAGAACTACCGCATCGTGCTGCCCGAGCTGAATCCCGCGCCCACGGTGATCTGGACGCGCAAGGGCGAGCAGGACACCATCCAGGCCATCGACCGCGTGGTGCAGACCTGGCACCGTACCGGCTGGCTGATCAATACGGAGAAGAAGGCTGGCATCCAGCCGGCCTCGCCGGCGCTCAGCGAACTGCACGACAAGTTCAAGGGCGGCCGCTCCTGATGGATGCCGTCATCGCCGCGCTGATCGACGGCGGTCGCCATATCGGACTGAACTACGCGTTCCTGGCCGATGCCTATGACCGCAGCGCCTTCGTGCACGGCGCCTGGGTCACGGTGCAGCTGGTGCTGTGCACGCTCGCCGGCAGCCTGCTGGCGGGCGTGGCCATGGCGGCCTTGCTGACCTCGCGCAGGCCGCTGGTGGCCGGCGCCACGCGCGCCTTCGTCGAGGTCACGCGCAATACGCCGACGCTGGTGCAGCTTTACTGCGCCTTCCTGGTGCTCAATATGCTGATCACCCATGCCTTGCAGGATGCGCAGCGCAGCAACCCGCTCACGCCGTTCCTGTGGGTGGTGGTGGTGCTTTCGCTGCACAAGGGTGTGTTCCATGCCGAGGCCCTGCGCGCCGGTATCGAAGCGGTGCCCAAGGTCACGCTGGAGGCGGCGGCATCGCTGGGTTTCGACCGACGCACCTTGCTGTGGCGCGTGCAGCTGCCGCTGGCGGCGCGTTTTGCGCTGCCGGCGCTGGTCAACAACTCGGTGGAGCTGGTCAAGGCCACGGCGGTGGCATCGGCCATCGCGGTGGGCGACATCACCTACGCCTCGATCATGATCTGGACCCAGCGCGACAACGTGCTGGAACTGATGGTGCTGTTGCTGCTGTTCTTTGGCGTGCTGACCTGGGTGGTCAGCCAGGCCGGCAACTGGCTCGAACTCCGACTGAGGATGCCCGGCTATGGCAACCGTTGATTCCGGCCTGCCGCGCGCCGGCATTGCCTGGCCGGGCGCGCGCCGCTTCGCCGGCCTGCTGTGGCTGCTGCCGCTGGCGGCGCTGGCGCTGGCGGCCAGCCGCCATCCCGACCTGGCGCGCGCGCTGGCCAGCGCGTGGCAGTGGTCGCCGGCGCTGGTGCGCGGCTTCCTGGTCAATATCGGCGTCAGCGTACTGGCGATCGCGCTGGGCACGGCCGCAGGGCTGCTGGTGGGCGCGCTGCGGCTGTCGCCGGCGAGGCTGCTGTCGCGGCCCGCACAGCTCTATGTGCAGGTGTTCCGCAACGCGCCGTGGCTGGTGCTGATCTATTTCGCCACCTACGTCTTCCCGTTCGAGCTGAACCTCGGCCGGCATATCGTGCCGTTCCCGGACTGGCTCAAGGTGGTGGTGGGGCTGGCGCTGCCGGCCAGCGCCAATGTGGCCGAGGTGCTGCGCGGCGCGGTGCAGTCGATCCCGCTCACGCAGTGGGAGGCCGCCAGCTCGATGGCGTTCTCGCGCCGCCAGATCCTGCGGCTGGTGATCGTGCCGCAGTGCGTGCGGCGGATGTTGCCGCCCTGGATGAACCTGTATGCCACCCTGACCATGGGTACCGCCCTGGCGTCGCTGGTGGGCGTGCACGACCTGCTCGACACCGCGCAGATCGCCAGCAATACCGTCAACCAGACCGCCTTCACCGTGCTGATCTACTTCGTCGTGATGGCGATGTTCTTTGCCTGGTGCTACCCGATTTCGCGCTTCACCCGTTTCCTGGAACAAAAACATGCTGTTGCCTGAACATGCCGACGGCCCATCGCTGGCCGCGTCGCCCGTGCCGGCCGCGCCGCTGGTTTCCCTGCGCGACGTGCATCTGTCCTTCGGCGGCAATGCGGTGCTCAAGGGCATCGACCTCGACGTGCAGCGCGGGCAGGCGGTGTCCATCATCGGGCCGTCCGGCTCTGGCAAGTCCACCATCCTGCGCTGCATCRCCGGCTTGCTCGAGCCGCAGCAGGGCAGCGTCACCGTGGGTGACGTGGCGGTGCGCGAATTGCGCAGTGAGGCCGGGCGCATCGCGCTGCGCAAGCGCGTGGGCTTCGTCTTCCAGCAATACAACCTGTTCCCGCACCTGACCGTGCTGCAGAACCTCACCATTGCGCCGCTGCGCGTGCTGGGGCGCGGCCGCGCGCAGGCCGAGGCCACCGCCATCGAGCTGCTGCGCAAGGTGCGCCTGGCCGACAAGGCATCGGCCTATCCCGGCGAGCTGTCCGGCGGCCAGCAGCAGCGCGTGGCGATTGCCCGCGCGCTGGCGATGGAGCCGGAGCTGATCCTGTTCGACGAAGTCACCTCGGCGCTCGACCCGGAGACCGTGGGCGAGGTCCTGACTGTCATCGGCGACCTGGTGGACGAGGGCCTGACCTGCCTGCTGGTGACGCACGAGATGCGCTTTGCCGAGGAGATCAGCGACGAGGTGTATTTCACCGAGGGCGGCCTGATCGTCGAGCACGGCCCGGCGCGCCGCATCTTCAGCCAGCCGGCCAGCGACCGCACGCGCGCCTTCCTCAACCGCGCGCTCGGCGCCCAGGCGCGCCCGCCCGCCGATCCTTTTGTCGCCAGCTTCGACAAGCTGCGCTTTGCCATCTGAACACTCTCACCCGCCTCCCTAACTGATCATCATGAGCCACCATCGCGATACCCAGCTGATCCACGCCGGCACGCCGCCGTTCACCGACGGCCACGGGCCGGTCAACGTGCCGGTGGTGCGCGCCAGCACCGTGCGCTTCGAGAACAGCGCCGCCTATGACGAAATCCGCGCGCGCCATGCGCGCGGCGAGCGCGTCAGCTCCTACGGGCGCCAGGGCATGGACACGCACCGCGCGCTGGAGGATGCGCTGGCGGCGCTCGAAGGCGGCAGCCACACCTTCCTGGCGCCGTCCGGGCTGGCGGCGATCTCGCTGGTGTTCGTGGCGCTGCTGTCGCCGGGCGATCACGCGCTGGTGGCGGACAGCGTCTATGCGCCGGTGCGTCGGCTGGATCAATCGCTGCTGCGCCGCCTGGGCATCGAGCTGACCTATTTCTCGCCGTCGCACGACGATGTCGAGGCACTGATCCGCCCCAATACGCGGCTGCTATACGTGGAGTCGCCCAGCTCGCTGCTCTACGAGGTGCTCGACCTGCCGCGCCTGGCGCAGATCGCGCAGCGCCGCGGCGTGCTGGTGGCCACCGACAATACCTGGGCCTCGGGGCATCTGCTGCAGCCGCTGGTGCTGGGCGTGGATATCTCGATCCTGGCGTCGACCAAGTACGTCAGCGGCCATTCGGACCTGATGCAGGGCGCGGTGGTGGTGAAGGACGCGGCGCTGGCACGCCGTATCGCCGAGACCTACGACGGCTTCGGCCTGGCCATCAGCGCCGACGATGCCTACCTGGCGCTGCGCGGCATCCGCACCCTGGCGGTGCGCCTGGCCCAGCACGAGCGCAACGCGCTGGCGGTGGCGCAGTACCTGGAAACCCACGGGGCCGTGGGCCGCGTGTTCTATCCCGCGCTGCCGTCCGACCCGGGCCATGCGCTGTGGCGGCGCGATTTCTCGGGCGCTAACGGGCTGGTGTCGTTCACGCTGCCGGGAGCCGATGCGGCGTCGGCGAACGCGCTGGTGGATGCGCTCGGCCTGTTCGGGCTGGGCGCGTCATGGGGGGGCTACGAAAGCCTGGTGCAGGTGGCGGCGCCGGAGCGCCTGGCCGAGCATTCATACTGGCGCGGCACGGAACCGGTGATCCGGCTGCATGTGGGGCTGGAGGCGGTGGAGGATCTCATCGCGGATCTGGCGCAGGGACTGGCGGCGGCGCAAGGCCTGCCGGCGCGGCCGCTCAAGGTGGCCTGACCGGCCTGAGCGCCCTGGCGATGCATTGCGCAGCGCCGTGGTCGATACGGTCAAAAAGAGAAGCGGGCACGGGTGTCGCCCGCTTCCAAAGAAGCCAGTGTCATCGTGCACTGGCCTCCAGTACGCTTTCGTGTGCTTTCGCGTGCTTTCCTGTGCTTTCCTGTGGCAGGGGAGCGGCGCGGGCGCATCCGGCCCGCGCAGTCGCACCAAGTGGCGCCCGGATGGCGCCCAGGTTGCGCTCAGATGGCCCAGCCCCCTGCGTAGAACACCGCCAGCGCCAGCGCAATGCCCACCGTGCCGACGTTCAGCTTGCGGAACTCGCCGGCCACGATGCGGCCGATCACCAGGGTGCAGAAGCCCAGCATGATGCCGGTGACGATATTGCACGTCAGCACGATGAAGACCGCGCATACCAGGCCGGCCATGGCGTCGACCAAATCGTCCATATGCAGCTTGCTGACGCTGCTGAGCATCAGCAGGCCAACGTACATCAGCGCGGGCGCGGTGGCGTAGGACGGCACCAGCGCCGCCAGCGGCGAGAAGAAGATCACCGCCAGGAACAACAGGCCGACCACCACGGCGGCGAGGCCCGTCTTGGCGCCGGCTGCCACGCCCACGCTCGATTCGATGTAGGCCGCGGCGGGCGCACCGCCGAAGACCGCCGAGAAGATCGAGCTGAGCGAGTCGGTGGTGAGCGCGCGCCCGCCGTTGGGGATCTGGCCTTTCTCGTCGAGCTGGCCGGCCTGTCCGGCCACGGCACGGATGGTGCCCGTGGCATCGAACACGGCCGTCATCACCAGGGCCAGTACGCTGGGCAGCACGGCCAGCGACAAGGCACCCTTGATGTCCATCGCGCCGATCAGCGAGGCATGGCCGGGCGCGCTCAGCGCGGGAAGCGCGAACACGCCTGCGAACTTCACTGCGGGGTCGAAGGCCAGGCCCAGCGCGGAGATGGCGACGATCACCAGCAGGATGCCGCCCGGCACGCGGCGGCGCTCCAGCCCGAAGATGGCGGCCAGCCCGAGGATCGACATCACCACCGGGAACGCCGTGATCTTGCCCAGTGAAACCGGCAGGCCGGCGCCGGCATTCTTGACCACCAGCCCGACTTCGCTCGAGGCGATCAGCAGCAGGAACAGGCCGATGCCGATGCCCGTGCCGTGCGCCACGCCGGCCGGCAGGTTGCGCAGGATCCAGGAGCGCACGCCGGTGACGGAGATGGCGGTGAACACCAAGCCCATCAGGAAGATCGCGCCGAGCGCCACGGCGGGCGAAAGGCCCTGGCCCAGCACCAGCCCGAAGGCGGTGAACGCGGTCAGCGAGATGGCGCAGCCGATGGCGATCGGCAGTCGCGCCCACATACCCATCAGCAGCGAGCCGAAGGCCGCGGTCAGGCATACCGCGACGAACACGGCGCTGGTGTCGAATCCCGCCTTGCCGAGCATGCCCGGCACCACGAAGACGGAATACACCATGGCCATGAAGGTGGTCACGCCAGCCACGGCTTCGCGGCGGCCGGTGCTGCCGCGCGCGCTGATCTGGAAGTATCTGTCGAGAAATCCTTTGACCTCGATGGCTTCGATCGCATCGATCGCGTCGATGGCCTTGGCTTCGAGGGCGTCGGTGCCGGGGGCGGCGGCACGGCCGGGGAACGGCTGCTCAAGCATGGCGGAGTGTCTCCTTTGTGGTGCGCTGGGGCGGTGGCTCTGCCACTCGCACCCAGGCTGTCTCGCTTTATCTTTGTCGTTGCCGGGCAGGCAGGAAGACGTGCACAAGCCGGGGCTGCCTGTGTCGCGTGCTGCACTGCGTTGCCTGCGGTACGCCGATGCCGGCCACTTGTTCGCCACTCCGTGCTGGCCGAAGTGGTCCGGCATGGCGAAGACTAAGGGAGGCGCGGCGCTTTCCCATAATCGGCCGCGCATGGCGGGCATTGCGATTCTTGTATGAGGGAGGTGTGTGCCGTGCGGGGAAGCGGCGGTGTGCGGTGGCGGCGTCGTTGGCGCGTGTTGCCTCCCCCTCTCCGGCTTCACGGGAGAGGGGGGCGGGCCGCTTGCGATATGGGCGCGGCCGGCAATCTGGCGCGCCGGTTTGCTCAGGTACCTGCGAACTCGGCGAGCAGGGCCTCGCGATGCTGGTCTAGCCTGGGCGCGGGGGCGAAGCCGCCCCGTGGCAGGCCGGTGCCGACCTTGACCGGGTTGCCCGCCAGCGTGATCGGGCGCCCCGCGCCGATGCTCGCCTCCAGCAGCATGCCGCGGGCCTGCACGTGCGGGTCGCGCACGATGTCGGCCACGCTTTGCAGCGGCCCGTGCGGCACACCGGCGGCTTCCAGCCGCTCAGACCAGGTTGCGGTGTCGGCATGCGCCAGGCATGCCTCGAGGCCCGCCTTCAGCTCGGCGTGATGCTGGTTGCGTGCCGCCACCGTGGCGAAGCGCGGATCGGCGGCCAGCGCCGCGTCGCCGAGCGCGGCGCAGAGTTTCTGGAACAGGTTGTCGTTGCCGGCGGCGATGACGATGAAGCCATCGCCGCTCTTGAACATGTCGAAGGGGGTGATGGACGGGTGGCGCGTGCCCAGCGGCGCGGGCACGGCGCCCGTGGCCGCGTGGCGCGCGATGGCATTCTCCAGCAGCGCCACCTGGCAGTCGAGCATGCCGATATCCACGCGCTCGCCCAGCCCGGTGCGGCTGCGCTTGAGCAGCGCCGACTGGATGCCGATGGCCGCATACAGTCCCGCGCCGAGGTCGCCGATGGACACGCCCACGCGCACCGGGTTGCCGGCGGTTTCCCCGGTCACGCTCATCAGGCCGCCCATGGCCTGCACCACCATGTCGTAGGCAGGGCGGTCGCGGTAGGGGCCGGTCTGGCCGAAGCCCGAGATCGACGCGTAGACCAGGCGCGGGTTGGCCGCGTGCAGCGCTTCCCAGGTGAAGCCAAGCTTCTCCATCACGCCTGCGCGGAAGTTTTCCACCAGTACATCGGCGCCGGCGATCATGGCGCTCAGCACGGCGCGGTCGCGCGGCGACTTGAGGTCGAGCGCGATCGATTCCTTGTTGCGGTTGACCGAGGCGAAGTAAGCCGACTCGCCGTCGACGAAGGGCCCCACATGCCGGGAGTCGTCGCCGCCCTCGGGGTTCTCGATCTTGATCACGCGCGCGCCGAGGTCGGCCAGCATCATGGTGCAGTAGGGCCCGGCCAGCACGCGGGTCAGGTCCACTACGGTAAAGCCCGCGAGCGGGAGGTCTGCGGCATTGCGATTCATGGCGATCCTTTTGAAGAAACTCAGTCGATGCGGGCGCCGCTGCTCAGCGTCAGTTCGGTCACGGTCTTGCCTTCGCGCAGCGCGAACTGCTTGAATTCCGCCGGCGACGCGGATGGCGAGACCTCTTCGCCGCGGCTTGCGAGCCGCGCGCGCAACTCGGGCCTGGAGAGCGCCTTTGCCGAGGCCGCGAACAGCTTCTCGATCACGGCGGGCGGGGTCTGCGCCGGCGCGAACAGGCCGTACCAGTTGGTCACGTCGTAGCCCTTGATGCCGGCTTCCGCGATGGTGGGATAGTTGGGCAGCACGGGTGAGCGCCTGGCCGACGTCACCGCGATGCCGACGACCTTGCCGGTATCGATGACGGCCTGCACCGATGCCGGCGTGGCGAAGGTGAACTGCGCATCGCCGGCGGCTACCGCCTGTGCCGACGGCGCGCCGCCCTTGTAGGGCACGTGGGTGAGTTGCACGTCGGCCAGCCTGGCGAACTGCACGCCGGCCAGGTGCGTGATCACGCCATTGCCCGACGACGAATAGTTGAGCGAGCCGGGATGCTGCCGGGCCCTTGCCAGCAGGTCTCGCACGCTGCCGATGCCGGACGCCTTGTTGGCCGCGAGCAGCAGCGGCGATACGGTCAGCCGCGTGACCGGCGCGAAGTCCGCGGGCTCGTAGCGGATGTTCTTGTACAGCACCTTGTCGCCGCCCATCACGCTGGCGGTGGCGATATACAGCGTGTAGCCGTCGGGCGGCGCCTTGGCGACCGCCTCCGCGGCGATCGTGGTGCCGGCACCGGGCTTGTTGTCGATGATGACCGGCTGGCCCAGCTCCTTCGACAGGGCATCGCCGTACAGTCGCGCCACATTGTCGGCGCCGCCGCCGGCGGGAAAGCCGATCACGATGCGCACGGGCCTGGACGGGAATGCGTCCGACGCCAGCGCGGGGCCGGCCAGCGAGAAGGCCATCAGGAACAGCAAGGTCGGGTGCCGCTTGGTCATGCTTGTCTCCGGTGTTGTTGTATGTTCCGTGCGCCGCGCGCGTTGACGCATGCGCGGGCGACTACCTGCCCGTGAACACGGGCGGCCGCTTCTCGCGCCACGCGGCTGCGCCTTCGCGCAGGTCCGCCGATGCCTCGGCGTGTGCGATCGCGTGTGCGAGCGCCGCCACGTCGAGCGCGCCGCGCGCGATCTGGTTCAGCGCCTGTTTCATGCCCAGCAGCGCGAGGGGTGCCATGCCGGCGAGCGTGGCGCTGAGTTCGTCCACGCGCGGCGCCAGCGCGTCGGCGGCGACGATTTCGGTCAGGAAGCCGGTTGCGAGCATCTCGTCGGCATCGAGGCGCGCGGCAGTCAGGAACAGGCGCTTGGCGGTATCCACGCCGAGCCGGCTCACATAGCGCTCCAGGCCGCCGCGGTAGAAGTGCAGGCCAAGCCTGGCGGCGGGCATGAACATGTCGCAATGGGGCACGCCGATGCGGAAGTCGCAGGCCAGGCAGAGATCGGTGGCGCCGCCGTACACGCCGCCGTTGACCGCGGCGATGGTGATGGGGCGCGCGGCTTCGATCAGGTCGATCAGCTCGCCGAAGGCCGGCGCGCCGGCGGTGTCGGCCCTGCCGAGCGAACCGATGTCGTAGCCACTGCAGAAGTACTTGCCGGTGCCCGTGAAGCGCAGCACCAGGACATTCTCCATCGCGTTGACGGAGTTGATATGCTCGCGCAATACCTGCAGATCGTGCGGATTCAGTCGATTGGCCACTTCCGGACGGTCAAGAGTGATTGTCGCTACGCTTTTTTCGATGCGGAGCCGCGGTTCGCCGTGGATTTGCATATAAGATCGTTGTTTAGATATATTGAAACTGATTCTAGATATGCCCAAAGAACCGTCAAATCGAGGTTTACCCGTGCAGTCGCTCCAGGACCGCGTCCGCGAGGCCATCGAAGCGCAGATCCACGCCGGCACGCTCAAGCCCGGTTCCCAGCTCGACGAGCGCGCCCTGGCCGAGCAGTTCGACAGTTCGCGCACCCCGGTGAGGGAGGCTTTGCTGATGCTGGCGGCGCAGGGCCTGGTGACGATCGCCCCGCGCGCCGGCATCTTCGTGCACAAGCCCACGGTGGCCGAACTGGTGGCCATGTTCGAGACGCTGGCCGAGATGGAGGGCGTGGTGGCGCGGCTGGCCACGCAGCGCATCACCGAGGCGGGCAGGGCGGCGCTGTCGGCCGCCTTCGAGCAAGGGCGCGGGTATGTCGAGGCGGCCGACACGCCGGGCTATGTGGAGGCCAACCGCGAGTTCCACGACGTGCTCTACCACGCCTGCGCCAACCCTTACCTGGCCGAGCAGATCCGCATGCTGCGCCGGCGCCTGGCGATCTACTGGCGCCAGCGCGGGCTGATCAACGCGGCGCGCGTACCGAGCTCCTTCCAGGAGCACGGCGTGATCGTGGCCGCCGTGCTGGCGGGCGATGCGGACGCGGCCGCGGCCGCCATGCGCGCGCATATCTCCGCAGGCGGCAAGGCGATTGCAGACCTGGTGCTGCTGGCGCAGGACGCATACGACGAGGCTACCGCGCCGCAGCACGCGCTGCGCTGACAACTGGTAGCATCGCAGGGAGCTTGCCGGGCTGCACCCGTGCCGCCCGGTGCCGTCTTCAACGCAGTTTTCCCGGATGTCCCGCTCCGTGTCCGACGACTTCTACTTCTACGAACCCGCGCGCGGGCATGGCCTGCCGCACGATCCCTTCAACGCCATCGTCGGGCCGCGCCCGATCGGCTGGATCTCGTCGCGCGCCGCCGATGGCGTCGTCAACCTCGCGCCGTACAGCTTCTTCAACGCCTTCAACTACACGCCGCCCATCGTGGGTTTCTCCAGCGTCGGCTACAAGGACAGCGTGCGCAATATCGAGCAGACCGGCGAGTTCTGCTGGAACCTCGCCACGCGCGCGCTGGCCGATCCCATGAACGCCAGCTGCGCAGCGGTGCCGCCCGAGGTGGACGAGTTCACGCTGGCCGGGCTGACGCCTGCCGCCTCGCGCGCGGTCGCGGTGCCCCGCGTGGCGGAAAGCCCGGTCTCTTTCGAGTGCAGGCTCACGCAGCTGATCCAGCTCCAAGGCGTCGATGGCCAGAAGGTGCCGACCTGGCTGGTATTGGGCGAAGTGGTGGGCGTGCACGTCGACAGGACGCTCCTGAAGGACGGCATCTACGACACGGCCGCGGCCCGGCCGATCCTGCGCGGCGGCGGGCCGGCAGACTACTTCGAGATCGGGCCCGAGGCGCTGTTCCGCATGCGCCGCCCGCGCTGAGGGCGGTCGGCAACCGCGGGCAGGCCTTGCTGCGATGCATCCCAATCTCTCCTTGACATACAGATCTGTCTACTCGAATAATGTAGACAGGTCTGTATCGATCCAGTGCCGACCCAGTGCCAACCGCCGCCAGATCCCGCTGCATCCCGCTGCATTGTTCCTTTGAGGAGAGAACCCATGTCGACCCCAGCCGAGTCCCGTCCGCCGTTTCCCCCGTTCACCCTTGAGTCCGCCATCCAGAAGGTGCGTGGCGCCGAAGACGGCTGGAACAGCCGCGACCCCCAGCGCGTGGCGCTGGCCTACACCGTCGACAGCGCCTGGCGCAACCGCGCCGAGTTCGTCAACGGGCGCGAGGCCATCGTCGGCTTCCTGGCACGCAAGTGGCAGAAGGAACTGGACTACCGGCTGATCAAGGAATTGTGGGCCTTCGAGGGCAACCGCATCGCCGTGCGCTTCGCCTACGAATGGCATGACGACTCGAACAACTGGTATCGCTCCTATGGCAACGAGAACTGGGAGTTCAACGAGGCCGGCCTGATGCAGCGCCGCTTCGCCTGCATAAACGATGCCCCGATCAAGGAAGCGGACCGCAAGTTCTTCTGGCCGCTGGGCCGCCGCCCGGACGATCACCCCAGCCTGAGCGATCTCGGCTTCTGACCGGCCATGCGGCGTGCGGCACGCGGCTTGATGCCCGCCGTGCCGCTGCCGCTGCCGTGATCCGACGGTGGCGGCGCCTTCCTCCTGCCCACTGTCTTGCCCCGCCTCGCTCGCGCAATGCCGGCCATGCGCGCGCGGCGTACCCGCGACGCAATTGCCGGCCAATGCAGCGGTGGTGCTGTGGTGATCGCGCAGATTGCGCCTGCGTAAGCGGAACTCGCGCAAAGCCTGCCGCGGGCGCTACGCGGCGAACTTGTCGACCAGGAAGTCCACGAACGCCCGCACGCGCGACGACATATGCCGCGCGTGCGGGTAGAGCAGCATGAAGGGCCGGGTGGCGCTGCCGAACTGCGGCAGTACCTCCATCAGCCTGCCGTCGCGCAGGTCCTGCTCCACCACGAAGCGGTAGGTCTGGAACAGCCCCGCGCCGCTGCGCGCCAGCGTGACGCCGCCCAGCACATCGTCCGAGCAGCTGTAGCCGCCGGTGGTGGCTACATCGACCATCTCGCCGCCTTCGCGRAACACCCACGGAATGTGCCGGCCGCTGCTGGGCAGCTCGAACTGGATGCAGTCGTGCGCCTGCAGCGCATCCAGCGAATCCGGCACGCCGGCCCGCGCCAGGTAGGCCGGCGCCGCCACCAGCACCAGTTCGGCGTCTTCGAGCTTGCGCGCGATCAGGTTGGAATCGTCGGGCGCGCGGCCGCGCACCGACAGGTCGAAGCCGTCGTCGGCGAAATCCACATTGCTGTTGCTGATGTGGGTCTCGATCTCCACTTGCGGGTAGCGCGCCCGGAACTCGGGCAGCACGGGCAGTACGCGATAGTGCGCGTAGGGGGTCGGCAGGCTGATGCGCAGCAGGCCGGCCGGGCTGGTGTGCCGGCCGGAGACCTGCCGCTCGGCATCCACCAGTTGCGCCAGCGCTCGGCGCGCCTGCTCGAAATAAGCGCGGCCTTCGTCGGTGAGCCGGATCTGCCGCGTGGTCCGCACGAACAGCCGCACGCCAAGCCTTCCTTCCAGCCGCGACACCGAGCGGCTGACCGCCGCTGGCGTGACGCTGGCCGCCACCGCCGCCGCCGTGAAGCTGCTCAGTTCCGCCGCCAGGCAGAACAGTTCTATGCTGCCCAGTTGCAGATCGTCGAATTGCCGTTTCATCTTGCGTGCAGTGTGCGGGCCATGACGTCGTCAGCCAGGCCGCCGATTGCCGTAGCCGGGCCCGGGCGCGCCGCAATGGTCGTGGTGGAAGGGAGTGCGCTCATGGGCTGGTCTTGTCGAATGCGGTCGTGCGAATGCTAGTGCGGATGCGGCGTGCTTCCAGCTTACTGCACGAGCCGGGCAGCAGTGTAGCGCGAGGCCATGCGCCGCGCATGTTGCGCCACGCGGACGGCAGCGGGAAACCTGGGCACTTCGTCACGGCTGGCCCGGGGGGCGCTCAGGACTCGGCCGGGGTGTTGGCCGCGGCGGTCCAGGCGCAGATAAAGGCATCCGCGATGGTGGTGGCCAGCTTTTCGCCGGCGGACCACTTCATGGTTTCGAGATGCAGGGGCACGGCCACGGCGCCGTGGATCGCCACCACGATGCTGTCCGTGGCCAGTTTCAGCGACATGGGATGGCGCGGCAGCGTGTCGAACACATCGCGTACCGCGCTTTGATAGAGCTGGTACGCGCGCATCGCCACATCCGAGCGGCCAAACGGCGTGCCGTCGCTGGTGCGCGGCACGGGCCGGCGCCGCGAGCCGGAGAACAGGATTTCGTACTGCTCGAAATGCGCGCGCCAGTGCTTGAGCATGGCCACCAGCAGCCGGCGCAGGCGTGTGGCCACCGCGGTCGCGCCGTTCGGCAGCGTCAAGCAGTCCGGGCTGGGCAGGGAGGGCTCCAGGTATGGCATCGAAGAGTACCTGGTGGTGAAGTATGTCTGCCTGGGCGGCCTGGCCGCGTAGCGGCCAGGCCGTACGCTGTTTCAGCCAGCGCCCGCGCCGAAGCGGCTCAGGCCTGCCACCGCCTCGGCCAGCTCCGCGCGCAGCACCGCGACCAGCTCCGCCGCTGGCAGGCCGCGCGACAGCTGCGCGGCCTGGCCGGCCCACTGCGCGGCGAAGGCGGCATTGCCGCGCGCCTTGGCCGCGGCATGGAGCGCCTTGCCGGCGTCGTAGACGATCGGGTAGGCCGGCAGCGGCGGGCAATCCTTCGCTTCGCCCAGTTCGGTCAGGCGGTTGACGAAGCCGCGCGCGGCGCGGCCGGAAATGGAGCGGGTCAGCGTGGTGCGGGTCGGCTCGCCTGCCAGCAGGGCGGCGCGGTAGGGCGCGTCCGCCGCGCTCTCCGGGCAGGACGCGAAGGCGGTGCCGAGCTGCGCCGCCTGCGCGCCCAGCGCCAGCGCGGCAGCAATGCCGGCGCCGTCCATGATGCCGCCGGCGGCCACCACCGGCAGCGAGGTGTTGCGCACCAGCAGTCGCACCAGCGCCAGCGTGCCGAGCTGCTCGTCACGGGCTTCGGGCTGGAACGCGCCGCGATGGCCGCCGGCTTCCCAGCCCTGCGCCACGATGGCGTGCACGCCGGCATCGGCCACCTGGCGGGCTTCCTCTACGCTGGTGGCGGTCGCCATCAGGTAGATGCCCGCATCGCGCAGCGCGGCGATCCAGGGCTGCGGCGGCAGGCCGAAATGGAAGCTCACCACGGCCGGCCGCTCTTCGAGCAGCATGGCGAACATGGCCTCGTCGGCCACGAAACTCTTGTAGATCTCGCGCAGGGTTGCCGGTGGCGTGGCGCCGAATTCGGCGAAGCTCGGCGCGAGATACGCCAGCCACTGCGCCTCGCGCGCGGCGTCTGCCACCGCGGGCGCGTGGCAGAACACATTGATATTGAACGGCCCGGTGGTCAGCGCACGGGTTTCCTGGATCAGCTTGCGGGCACCGCTGGCATCCGTGGCGCCAACGCCGAGCGAGCCCAGGCCGCCCGCGTTGGTGACGGCGGCGGCCAGCGCTGGCGTGTTGGTACCGGCCATGGGCGCCTGGATGATCGGCGCGACGATGCCGAGCCGGGATAGCAGGGAGTGTGGTTGCGCAGCGGCGGTGGGATGGTTCATGGAAGGACTCCTTCGGAAGCGGTGGTCATGCCCGCGTGCGGCATCTGGGCATCTACAGGAAAAGGACGACGGTGGCGGCCAGCAAGGCGGCCGCCGCGGCGGCAAGCGGGCCGGCGAAGCTGTGGCTGTGCGCCATCAGCGCGTCGGCCACCAGCGGCCCGGCTACCTGCCCCACGCCATAGGTGGCAGTCATGGCGGCCAGCAGGTTGAATTTCACGGCGTGGGCCACGCGCTTGGCCGCCGGCATGGCAATGGTGACGGTGCCGACAAAGGTGCCGCCGACCAGGAGCGCGCTGGCCAGGTAGGCCGGCGCGGAATGCCGCAGCGCCGGCAGGATCACGCCAACCGCCTGCACCAGCATGTTGAGGGCGAGCGCGCGCCGCGTGCCGAGGCGTTCATGCAAGGCGTGCCACAGGAAGCACGAGGGTGCCGCGCCGAGGCCGAAGACGGCCCAGACATGGATCGGATCGACATGGCCAAGCGCGTCGCGCACGAACAGCGGCAGATAGGTCGCGGTGACGATATAGCCGAAGCCGGCCAGGCCATAGCTGGCGAGCAGCGGCCACGGGCCCGGACCCGCGCCATTGCCGGCGGTGGCTTCGGCCGCGTCGGCCGCTTGCGCCGGTTGTGGCGTCACGGCTTTGCCGAGCTGGCGCCATGCCGGCAGCGACAGCACCGCCGAGCCGGCCGCGAGCACGGCCCACAGCAACGGGCTGTGCCAGCCGGCCAGGTTGCCGGCGGCGATGGCCTCGGCCGACAGCAGGATGCCGGCGCCCACGCCGGCGAACAGCAGCGGCGCGCCACGCGGGTCGCCCACCACCTGGAACAGCCACACCGAGGCGGCGACCAGGGAGATGGCGCTGAGGAATCCGGCAATGAAGCGCACGCCGATGATGAACCACGGCGCGGCGGGGAATGCCAGCGCGAGCAGGCACAAGGCGGTGCCGGCCAGGGCGATGCGGCACAGCATCGGCGTGGCGCGCGGCGAGATGCGGGTCACCGCAAGCGCGCCTGCCAGGTAGCCCGCATAGTTGGCGGAAGCGGCCAGTGAGCCGGCGCTGACGGTGAGCAGGCCGTCGCGCACCATGATCGGGTACATGCCCGTGAAGGCGAAGCGGCCAAAGCCCATGCCGACTGACAGCACCAGCGAGGCGGCCAGCGCCGGCAGCCAGTGCGCGATGGCCATGTGCGAGGCAGCGCCGCCGGGCTGCGCGAGGCGCTCCGGTTGTGCCTTAGCCATGCTGGAGCTCGCGCAGGAAGGCGGCATATGCCGAGGTCATGAAGCCCGAGCGGCGTACCAGGAAGGTATGCGCCGTGCGCACCGGCACGGCCTGCAGCGCGGCGGTGTCCGGATGCAGCGCGAGCAGGGAGCGGGGCACGATGGCGACGGCCGAGCCCGCCGTCACGCACGCCAGGATGGCATGGTAGGAGGACAGTTCCAGCATGTTGAGCACCGGGCGCGGGCCGTCCGAGCTGGCCAGCCAGTCCTCGATGCACATGCGGTAGGTACAGCCGCGCGAGAAAGTGGCCAGGCTGCGCAGCGTGAGGTCCTGCGGCGAGCGTACCGGCGGATGGCTCGGCGGCAGCACCAGCACAAGCTCTTCGGAGAAGAGAAAGCTCCCCTCCAGGCCCGGACCCAGCGCGTCCATGTCCAGCGCTTCGGGGGCGCCGTCGCCGGGATGCGCCACCACGGCGCAGTCGATACGATGCGCAAGCAGGGCGTCGATCAGCGCCTGCGTGGTGCCGGTCTGGATCTCGATGCGCACGTCCGGCCACTTGCCGTGGTAGCGCGCCAGCGGACGCGGCAACCGGGCGGCCGCCGAGCTTTCCATGGCACCCACCCGCAGCGTCCCGGACGGCAGGTCGGCGCGCATCGACTGGCGGGCTTCCTCTGCCAGCGCCAGCAGGCGCTCGGTGTAGCCGAGAAAGCGCTGGCCCTCGGGGGTCAGCGTCATGCGTTTGCTGTCGCGCAGGAACAGGGCCACGCCGAGTTCCTCCTCGAGTTGCTTCACGCGCGTGGTGACGTTGGACTGCACGCGGTCCAGGGCCTTGGCGGCACGGGTGACGCTTTCTTCGAGCGCCACCGCCCTGAAGATTTCCAGTTCGGCGAGGTCCACGGGCAAATCCTTCGATGCAGAACGGACCGGAGTTCGTTCTTAAAAAGAGAATGTATCGTTGTTAACTATCATCTATGGGGATAAATAAGTCAAGAAAACCCTGCCATGCGCGGGGAATGCGCACGGGAATGCGCACGGGTGGCCGCCTGCAAGGCCGTGCAGGACGCGCGGGACCGGGCGCTCAGCGCCGCCGGGATTTCGGGCCCGGGCCGGGGCGATAGCGTGCGCGCAGGGTTTGCAGCAGCAGCGGCAGGGCCGGCGCCGGGTTTCCGGGGGCCAGGGCCAGCGCCACGCCGATGCGCAGCACGGCGGCTTCCTTGAGCGGTTTGTAGATCACGCCCACCCGCGCCATGGCCTGCAGCGAGGCTGGCACCAGCGCCACGCCCTGGCCGTCGGCGATCAGCCCGAGCAGCACATGATGGTCGGACGGCTCGGGCAGGCGGGGTGGCGCGTAGCCGAGCGTGCGGAACAAGGCTTCGTAGTGGTCGAAGTAGGCCGGGTTGAAGCGCCGCTGGAACCAGAACAGCGGATCGGACTGCAGTTCCAGGATGGAAATGCGCTTGCGTCGGGCCAGGCGGTGCGTGGCCGGCAGCGCGGCCACCAGCGGGTCGTCGAACAGATGCTCGACCTCCAGTTCGCCGGTGGCCGAGGGCAGGCCGATCAGCGCGGCGTCGAGCGCGCCGCGCCGCAGGTCGGCGATGGATTGCTGCGAGATCTGCCGCTTCTGCACCAGCCGCACGTCGGGTGCCCGCGCCTGCAGTGCCGGCGCCAGCCACGTGAACAGGGCGGCGTCCACCACGGTGGTGATGCCAAGGCGCAGGCCGCCGACGCGCCTGGCGCGCTTGCGGGCACGGGCGAGCAGGGCGTCGGCGCTGGCCAGCAGCTCGCGCGCCTCGGGCAACAGCTGGCTGCCGGCCGGGGTGAGCGACACGCCATTGCGGTCGCGCTCGAACAGGCGCGCGCCGATGGTTTCCTCGAGCGCCTGGATCTGCCGGGTCAGCGGCGGCTGCGTGATCGACAGGCGCTCGGCCGCGCGGCGAAAGCTCAGTTCGTCGGCCACGGCCACGAAGTAGTTGAGTTGCCAGAGTTCCAGGCGGGGCTGCATGGGCTTCGCGATCCTTGCTTGCTGATACGCGCAAGGTATCACGCCGAAGGCATTGGCGGCATGCGAGGGCGCTCGCTAAGCTTGCCTCACCGACTCACCGACTCACCGACTCACCGACTTACCGGACCAAGGAAACAGCCAATGACCCCGCAGACCATGGCACTCGGCCGCGCGCAGCTTGCCGCCATCGAAAACACCACCGACGCTTCAATCCTCGCTGCGCTCGGCGACATCGCCCCCGATCTCGCCAGCCTTGCCATCGGCTTTGTCTACGGCGAGATCTATCCGCGCGACGGGTTGACGCTGCCGCAGCGGCAACTGGTCACCGTGGCCGCGCTGGCCGCCATGGGCGGGCTCGAACCGCAACTGAAGTTCCACCTGGCGGGCGCACTGAACGCGGGCTGCACGCCGGCCGAGCTGGTCGAGTCCATGATCCACCTGGTGGTCTACGCAGGCTTCCCGGTGGCGCTCAACGGCATGGCCGTGCTGAGGACGGTCTTTGCCGCCGCGGGTATCGGCGTGGCGGCATCTGCATCGCCGCAGCCGGTGAGCGCCTCGCGCTACCAGGCCGGGCTTGAACGCCTGCGCGAGATCGACGGCGAGGCCGGCGAGCGCGTGATCGCCTCGCTGCAGGAAATCGCCCCCGACCTGGGCCGCTTCATCATCGAGTTCGGCTTCGGCGACATCTACGCACGCTCCGGGCTGGACTTGGTTTGCCGCGAGATGATCACGGTGGCCGCGCTGGCGGCGATGGGCTCGGCCACGCCGCAGCTCAAGGTCCATATGCACGGCCTGCTGAACGTGGGCGGCACGCAGGCGCAGATGGTGGAGGCCATCATCCAGGTCGCGGCCTATGCAGGGTTTCCGCGCGCCATCAACGCGGCGCTGGCGGCGAAGGACGTCCTGGCCGAACGCGCGCTGGCACGGCACTGACCGCGCGCGCGGGCTGGCTGCTCAGGCCTGCGGCAGGCGGGGTTCGGCGTCGAACAGCCGCGCCACCCAGTCGATAAAGACGCGCACCTTGGCCGTCAGGTGCCGGTTGCGCGGGTACATGACGAACAGCGGCAGCGTGCCGGCGTTCCACTCGGGCAGCACCGGCACCAGTCGCCCGCTGGCCAGGTGTTCGCGCACAGGCCGGTCCGTGGCACTGACGGATCCATCGAAACCAATACGCCGAGGTACAAGATGAAAACCCCACGCAAGAAAATGCTCGCCATGGCATCCGCCGTGCTGCTTGCCGCGCTCACGCTGCCGGCGCTCGCCGCGCAACAGCCGGCGTTCGATAGCTTCAGCCAGGGCGCCCGCAAGCCTGACGCCTTCTCCGACGGCGCGCGCCAGCGCGACGCGTACCAGGACGGTGCGCACCAGGGTACCGACGCCGGCGCAATCGCCATGATGAACCGCGACGTGTTCACCGATGGCACACGCGATGTGCGTGCCACGGACCGCATGGCGAGTTGATGCTCTTGTGCGGAGGGCGCAGGGCGGTGGGCGCTGCTGCCCACCGTTGCTGGCGTTGCGGGCGTTGATGCCAGGCAGCCTAGAGCCGACGGCCCTCGTGCTGTGGATTTCCCGGATTCCCCGGAACTTGCGCATGGCGCTGTGCCGGCGCCGGCCGCGCGAGAAGCTGGCGGATCGAGGCAAGGTAGCGGTCCCCGACCTCACGGGTGGCGCGGCCAGCCTGGTTGCGCAGTGCGCGTCGGCTCGGTGGCGTGACCTTCAGGCTGCGGCAGATTGTCGAAAGATAGGGCTTGCGGTCACCGGCCAGGCGTTGGGCGGCTGCCTGCAGGGCCGCGTCGCCAATCCGTTCCCGCAGCCATGCCAGGACCTGGCGATCATATTCATTCTGTACCCGGACCAGATGTTCCATGCTGGGCTCCCCGCGAATACTGTTCATCCATACAGTAACTGTAAATATATACAGTATTCGGGGATTTTCAAGGAACGGTTCGATGGAAAGCCGGCTGGCTGGTCCGGTTGTGATTGACCAGCCGCTACCGGCGAACTGCTGTCGCCCCCCTGCAAGCCGTGGAATTCGAGGTGAACGTGCCGTGCGGCACGTTCGAAACAGGACCGCCAGATGTCACTTCCGGGGGGGCAGGCGTCGTGGCAGGCGAGGCTGGCCAGCCGAATCGCAAGCAGCCTGCGCGGCCGATGCAGCCCAGGCGTAGCTGCTCACCCGCGGCGTACCGCGGTCACCTTTCCCCCCTTGACGTCCAGCGTGCGGCGCTGCGGGTTGTAGTCCATGGTTGCGGGCATATGCTGGCCTTCCCGGTCACCAAACCGCCAGGCGCAGCCCTGGAGCAGGGTGACGGCGTCTGCCTCGGCCTTGCCGATCAGGGCATCATCGCCAACCTTGTCTGCCTGGCAGCCTTCCGGCGTGCCGCGGCCGCCTTGCGGGCCCGGGTTCGGCACCGGGGTCGCTGTCTGGGCGGCACATCCCGCCACGAGTGCCGCGCATACGAGCGCGCCCGAAAACGCGGCATTCCGGATCCTTGGTCCTTGCTTTTCTGGCATGCGATATTCCGTCCATGTGCGATGGATTCAATCTATACCAGATGTTCCATGACGGGCTCTCGCGCATACCGCGCATTCCTACACTAGCCGCACGCCGCGCTCAGCGCAGCGGCCGGAACGCGGCACGCACCTCGGTGCTGAACAGGACCGGCTCTTCCCAGGCCGCGAAGTGGCCGCCCTTGTCCACCTGGTTGTAGTAGATGAGGTTGCGGTAGGCGCGTGCGGCCCAGTTCTTCGGCGGCCTGTAGACCTCCCCGGGGAAGATCGTCACCGCCGCCGGGATCGAGATGCTGGCTACATTGGGGCTACTGGCGTTGGTTTCCCAGTAGATCCGCGCGCTTGCGGGGCCTGTGTTGGTCAGCCAGTAGAGTGTGATGTCGTCGAGCATCTCGTCGCGGGTGAGCGAGCGCTCCGGTTCGCCGCGGGTGAACACCCAATCAGCGATCTTGTCGTAGATCCACGCCGCCAGTCCCACCGGCGAATCGGCCAGGGCGTATGCCATGGTTTGGGGGCGCGTCCCCATGATCGCGGCGTATCCAAAGCCCTTGCCAAGGAACTCCCTGGCTTGGTCAAACACCGCCTTTTCTTCGGCGGTGAGGATCGCCGGTGCCGGATCGCCATTCTTCAGCGCCTTCGCGACGTCCGGCGGGAGAGTCGTCGCGCGCTCGACCCTGTTGACGTGGATGCCGAGCAGACCCTCGGGAGCTTGACGGCCCATGGCATCGCAAATGATGGCACCCCAGTCGCCGCCTTGCGCGACGTAGCGCGTATATCCAAGGCGCTTCATGAGGACGTCCCACGCGCGGGCGACGCGGTCCGGGTTCCAGCCGGTGCCCGTGGGCTTGCCTGAAAAGCCGAAGCCTGGAATGGACGGAATCACAAGATGGAAGGCATCCTCGGCGGCCCCGCCGTGCGCCGTGGGATCGGTCAGCGGGCCGATGACTTTCAGCAGCTCGAAGACCGAACCGGGCCAGCCGTGGGTCATGATGAGTGGCAATGCTTGCGGATGACGGGAGCGCACGTGGATGAAATGAATGTCCAGGCCGTCGATATTCGTCAGGAACTGCGGCAAGGCGTTGAGTTTCGCCTCTGCCTTTCGCCAGTCGTAGCTCGTCCCCCAGTACTGCACGAGTGCCTGGAGCTTTACGAGCTGCACTCCCTGGGAGCGGTCACTCACCGTTTCAGGGTCAGGCCAACGCGTCGCGGCGAGCCTGCGGTGAAGGTCGGTGAGCGCTGCTTGCGGAACATGAACGCGAAAGGGGCGGATGGCATCTGCCGCATAGCGCTGCCCCGCGTCGGGCTGGACGGCAGCCATGACGGGGCGGAACATCGCAAGGGCTGCCGTTGCCGCTCCGCTCAGGAGCAGGGCTCGGCGCGACAGGACGGGAGCCCTGGTTGATTCCTGTGTGCTCATCTTGCACCTCATGTGCCGTGGTTTCCTGGATCAAGGTCGTATCAAGGAGCGACAAAGCGCGACAAGGAGCGACTCACTTGACCGGCACGACCAGCGGAGCCCCTTTTTTAACGATATACGTTGCCAGCTCCGACGCCTTGCCGCCGCCGACATTTTTCGCCGAGTGCGCCGTTCCGGCCGGAATGAACAAGGCCTCGCCGGCCTTGAGCGTGACCGGCGCCTTGTCGCCGAGCTGATACTCCAGCGTGCCTTCGAGGACATAGGCAATCTCTTCGCCCGGATGCGCGTGCTTGGGTGCGAACGCGTCACGGTCGAAGTCGACCCGCACCTGGACGGCCTCGCGCCCGGGCACGCTCAGATCCTGCTGCAGGAGATCGGTGCGGTGGATTCCCGCTTGCTGCGCCTGCGCCGCCTGCATCGTCAATCCGCTGCCGAGAACAAGTAACGCTGCCGCCATGATTCGAGTCGATTTCATTTGGTGTCCCTTCGTCGTTGAGGCCAGAGGAGACGCCATTTCAGCAGCGGCACGTATCGGCGATGTATCGGCCGGAGGGGATTGTTGTAACCCAGTGTCCGCGCGGCGGTGGTGGATACACGAGGGTACAGGGCGGACCCGCGCCGAACCACCGCGCCGAACCACCGCGCCGAGCCGCCGGTGGTCTATCCGGCACGAAATGCTGGCCCGGGAAGCCACGGCGCGCATCGGCCTGCCTGGCTGCACCGAGCGGGCCCTGGACGGAGTCCGACTGGCCCGCGCGCGGCCTCGGCTCCCCGGTTGCAACGGCCCGGATGGTCAGGCAAGCAGGCCGAACTCGCGCAGCGCGGGCACGAAGTTCGCATTCTCATGGCCGCCCCGCGTGAGCTTGAGCAGGGCGAATCGCTGCAGCGAGGTCAGGCCCTGCCAGCAGACGCGCCCGCCCAGCATGATTGCCAGCGCATCGGCCCTGGCACGGATCGGCGCGGGGATGTCGCTGGTTACCTTCCACAGCGGATAGTCGTCGACCGCCACCGGCGAGGGCTGCTCACCGATGGCGAGCAGCGCGTCGCAGACGTAGTCCCGATAGGTCGCGATCTCCGCCTGGGTCCTTGCCGGCATGGCGGCAAGGTCCGCGCGCGTGGCGTGATCGAAGCGGTTCCAGGCGCGCAGCGACAGCTTGATCCCGCACAGGTCGAGGTTGAAGCGAACGATCATCGGGACGCATCGCAGCGTGGCGACGAAGTCGGCTTCGAATGCGAAGAATGGGCCGCTCATGTCTTTGGTCTCCTCTTGTCCGTGGGCGCGTTTGCTGCCGGCGCGTCAGTAGACGTCCCTGACATAGCGCTTGCCGGCGGACATTGCCGTCACGTAGTCGCCGGCGGCTTCCTGGCTCAGGCCGCCATGCACCTGCACGACGTCCCTCAGGGCCGCGTCCACGTCCTTGGCCATGCGGCTGGCGTCGCCGCATACGTAGAAATGCGCACCCGCCTCGAGCCATGCCCATAGCTGCGCGCCCTGTTCGCGCATGCGGTCCTGCACGTAGATCTTGTCGGCCTGGTCGCGCGAGAAGGCGAGATCGAGGCGCGTCAGCAGGCCCTTGTCGCGCATGGTCTCCAGCTCGTCGCGGTAGTAGAAGTCGCTGGCGGCGTGCTGCTCGCCGAAGAACAGCCAGTTGCGGCCGCGGTCGCCACGCGCGAGCCGTTCGTGCAGGAAGCCGCGGAATGGCGCGACGCCGGTGCCCGGCCCGACCATGATCATGGGCGTGTCGCCGCTGCGCGGCGGGCGGAAGTGCGCGGATTTCTGCACGAACACCGGCACGCTGACACCGTCAGCGCGGTCGGCCAGGAAGGTGGACGACACGCCTTTGCGCTGGCGCCGTCCGTTGTGGTAGCGCACGGCGGCCACGGTCAGGTGCACTTCGCCGGCATGGGCCCTGGGGCTGGAGGCGATGGAGTACAGGCGCGGCTGCAAGCGCTTGAGCGTGCCCAGCAGCTCGGCCGCGCTGAGTTGCGCCGGGTATTCGTGCAGCACGTCGGCCAGCTGCTGGCCCCATAGCCACTGTTTGAGGTCGTCCTTGCGCGATGCGGCCAGCAGCGACTTCAGGCCCGGGTTGGTGCTGCGCGCGGCGATCATGGCGAGTGCGTCGGGGCCCGGACGGGCGATCTCGAAATGCTTGCCGAGCGCATCGGCCAGGCGCATCTCGCCCAGTCCCGGCACCGTCACCGCGGTGTCGGCGCGCAACTGGCTCACGGCGAGCAGTTCGTCCACCAGCCCGGGGCAGTTGCTCGGCCATACGCCAAGTGCGTCGCCGGCTTCGTACTCCAGCCCCGAATCGCCCACGTCGAGCGCGAAGTAGCGCGTGTCCTTGTTGCCGCCCTGCCGGTTCAGGCGCAGGTTCTGCAGCAGCCGCGAGGGCGCCGGGCTGGCCTTGGTGGGGACGGTGCCGGGAATCACGGCGGGAATCATGCCTTCGGGCGGGGTGGCGTGCAGCGCGGCGTGCTCCGCCTTGATGCGCGCCGTCACGTTATCCAGCCATGCGTCGGCGGTGGCCTGGAAGTCGCTGTCGCAGTCGACCCGTTCCAGCAGCGCACGCGCTCCCAGTTGCGCGAAGCGCGCATCGAGCTTGCGGCCGTGGCCACAGAACTGGTCGTAGCTGCTGTCGCCGAAGGCCAGCACGGCGTAGCGCAGGTGCTCCAGGCGCGGCGCGAGGTCCGCCGCCAGCGCTTGCCAGAAACCCTGGCCGTTGTCGGGCGCATCGCCGTCGCCGAAGGTGCTGCTCATCAGTAGCAGGTACTGCGTCTTGGCCAGGGAGGCGAGCTTGTAGTCGGCCATGCAGGCGCTACGGATCTCGAAGCCGGATTCCATCAGCGCGGTGGCGTAGCGCTCGGTCAGCGACTCGACATTGCCGGTCTGCGAGGCCCACAGCAGCGTGACCACGGGGCGCGCGCCGACGATCTTGATGGCGGGCTCGGCCACCCCGGTCGGGGAGGTCCCGGTGGCCGGCGCGGCCGGTGCGCCAGGCACGGCCGCGGGCACGGCGTTGCCGGCATCGGCGCGGCAGAACATGCCGGCCAGCAGGCCGTTGAGCCAAAGCCGTTTTTCAGGGGCCACCGGTGCGCTGGCGGGCAGCATCGGCGCGGCCTGGCCCGACGCGCCGCCGGCCAGGCGCAGGCCGCCAACGAAGCCGGCCAGGTAGAGGCGCTCCGCGTCGCCGAGCACGGGTGCGCTGGCGGCGGGGAGGTCGAGCAGGGCGGCGAATGCGTCGATGCGGGTCATTTCGGATTCCGTGGTCATGCTGTCAGGCTGGGCTGGCGCGTGCCGGGCTGCTTGGACTGCTTGGGCTGCTTGAGCTGATTGGGGCGTGGCGTGCTCTTGCGGCGCATCCTGCCCGGCTTGCGCGGGCACGTCGGCGACGCGGCTGAGTGCCACCGCGCAGAACTTGAGCTCGGGCTGCCGGGAGATCGGGTCGACCGCATCGCTGGTCACGGCGTTGATGCACAGCTCGTCGCCATAGGCGTCGTTCCAGTGCATCGGTGCAAAGCAGTTGCCGGCGCGCACGCGTTCGGTCACCACCGCCGGGAGCACGGCGCGGCCGCGGCGCGAGCGGATCTCGACGCGGTCTTTGTCGCGCACGCCGAGCGCCTGCGCGTCTTCCGGATGGATTTCGACGAACGGCCCGGGATTGAGCTTGTTGAGCATCGCCACCTTGCCGGTCTTGGTCATGGTGTGCCACTGATGCTGCAGGCGGCCGGTATTGAGCACGATCGGGTATTCGCGGTCGGGCATCTCGGCGGGATCGGCATGCGGACGCGCGAAGAACACGCCTTTGCCTTGAGGCGTGGCGAACCACAGGCGCGGAGGTTCGCCGCCGGCGGGCGTCATCGGCGCCTGATGCGTGCCGTCGTTGAGGTAGCGCAGCGGATTGCGATCCGGTCCGTGCGCGCTGGAGCAGGGCCACTGCAAAGGCGTCTCGCGCAGGCGCAGATGGCTGGCGCCGCGCAGGTCGTAGCCGGTCTTGGGATTGTCGAAGCCAGTGATCTCGTCGAAGACCTCCGCCGCGCTGCGATAGCCGAAGGCGTCGGCATAGCCCATCTCGCAGGCCACCCGCGCGATGATCTGCCAGTCGGGCAGCGCCTCGCCGGGCGGGGCGATGGCCTGCTGCATCAGCGTCATATTGCGTTCGGAGTTGATCATCACGCCTTCGGCCTCGGCCCACAGCGCGCCCGGCAGCAGCACGTCGGCGTAGCGGTTGGTCTCCGTGTCGAGGAAGGCGTCCTGGGCAATCACCAGCTCGGCTGCCTGCAGCCCCGCGATCACGTTGGCGCGGTTGGCCACGGTGGCGACCGGATTGGTGCAGATGATCCAGCAGGCCTTGATGTCGCCGGCGGCCATGCGCGCGAACATGTCGACGGTGCCGCCGCCCAGTCGCGTGTGCAGGGTGCCCCCGGGCACGCCCCAGCGCTGTTCCGTGAATGCGCGGTCCTCCTCCACCAGCACCGAGCGCTGGCCCGGCAGGCCAGGACCCATGTAGCCCATCTCCCGGCCACCCATGGCGTTGGGCTGGCCGGTCAGCGAGAACGGCCCGCTGCCGGGGCGGCAGATCTTGCCGGTGGCCAGGTGCAGGTTGCAGATGGCGTTGGTGTTCCAGGTGCCGTGGGTGCTCTGGTTCAGGCCCATGGTCCAGCAGCTCATCCACTCGGGCGCATCGCCGATCCACTCGGCGGCCTGGCGCACCTGGGCGGCGGGGATGCCGGTGATCTCCTCCACGCGCTCGGGCGTGTAGTCGTCCAGGAAGGCCGGCATGGCCTCCCAGCCTTCGGTGAATTCGGCGATGAAGGCGGGATCGGTCTTGCCGTTCCTGTGCAGCAGGTGGAGCAGGCCGTTGAGCAGGGCCAGGTCGGTGCCCGGCTTGATCTGGAGATACAGGCCGGCCTTGTCGGCGGTGGCATTGCGGCGCGGGTCCACCACGATCAGCCGCGCACCGGCCTTGACGCGGTCCATCATGCGCAGGAACAGGATCGGGTGGCAGTCGGCCATGTTGGCGCCGCTCACGAAGAACAGGTCGGCGCGGTCGAAATCCTGGTAGGAACCGGGCGGACCGTCGGCGCCCAGTGACAGCTTGTAGCCGCTGCCGGCGCTGGCCATGCACAGGCGCGAATTCGACTCGATGTTGTTGGTGCCGACGAAGCCTTTGGCAAGCTTGTTGATGAGGTACTGCGCCTCGATCGACATCTGCCCGGACACATAGAACGACAGCGCATCCGGGCCGTGCGTATCGAGGATGGCCCGCAGCCTGCGGGCGGTGTCGGAAATGGCCTGCGCCATCGGCAGCGGCACCGGGTCCTGCTTGCGCTGGCGGCGCACGAAGGCATGCTCCAGCCGGCCGGACTTGCGCAGCGCCACGTGGGCGGACGAGCCCTTGGTGCACAGGCGGCCGAAGTTGGTGGGATGCTCCTTGTCGCCGGAGATCTTCACCACCTGCTCGTTTTCCACGTGCAGGGTCATGCCACAGCCGACGCCGCAATACGGGCAGACAGTGTTGACGGTGCGGGCGTTGCCGCTGGCGGTGCTCATTGCGCAGGTTTCCAAAAAAAAGCGCCCTGCCGGTGCAGTCGAAAGACTGAACAGGCAGGGCGCCGTTGCCCAAGCTCGTGCTGATGCTACGAATGCAGTGAATTCATCGAGGGACCGGCATTGATCCCGTGCTGAAGAGGTCTACGCAAGTAGCGCGCCAGGTGTTGGGCGGTGCTTTTGGCGCGGCGCGGTGCGCGAATGCACAAAACCGGTGCTTACTGGGGCCGGTTTTGTGCATTGCGGGAGCGGCGGGCGTTGCGATCGGCCCGGCGTGAGGCGCCGGACCCCGGCGCGGGTGGCGCCGGCTCATCGTGGCAGTGGCCGCAGGGTCATCCCGGGTCCTCCCGGGCAGGGAGCGCGGCAGGCGGTGGCCGGGCAAGCGGCCGGATCCTGCGCGGCGCGAAGCGCTAGGCGGCCCGCCCGGCGCGGTGGCTGAGACCCATGCGGCAGGCCAGGTCGAAGGCATTGGTCATGGCGTCGGCCGTGGCCGCGCCCCGGCCGACGATATCGTAGGCGGTGCCGTGGGCCGGCGTGGTGACCGGGATCGGCAGGCCGCCCTCCACCGTGACGCCCACCTCGAAACCCAGCAGCTTGGTCGCGATCTGGCCCTGGTCGTGATACATGGTGACGATGCCGTCCAGATGGCCGTTGCGCGCGCGCACGAAGATGGTGTCGGCGGGATAGGGGCCTTCGGCGTGATAGCCGGCGGCGCGGGCCTGTTCGATGCCGGGCGCAATGATGTCGCCTTCCTCGCTGCCGTAGTTGCCGTTGTCGCCGTTGTGCGGGTTGAGGCCGCACACGCCGATGCGCGGCGCGGCGTTGCCGGAAGCCTTGAGGGCGTCGGTGAGCATGCGGATGGCGCCGTCGATGCCGCCGGGCGTGAGCAGCGACGAGACCGCCTTGAGCGGTACATGTGAGGTCACCCGCGCGGTCCAGAGCTTGTCGAGCACATTGAATTCACCGCAGCGGCCCTGGTAGTCCAGCAGCCTGGCGAACCAGCGCATCTCGTCTTCCTCTTGCATGCCGCCCAGGCGCAGCGCGCCCTTGTTGAGCGGGCCGAAGCACAGCGCGTCCGCCTGGCCGGCGGTGACCATGCGCGCGCCCAGCGTCAGCGCCTCCAGCATGAAGGCGCCATTGTCGCGGGCGGCCACGCCGGCGGCGAAAGTGGCGTTCATGCCGGGCCAGTCGACGATCTCCAGCCAGGGAGCCGCCTGCGGCACGGGCACGCCGGCCGCGCGGGCGCCGGCTTCCAGCGCGGCGCGGCTGGCGATCAGCGCCACCTGCGCGCGCCCGGGCAGCGCGGGATCGGCGAGCAGCCGCGCGGTGATCTCGGGGCCGATGCCGGCGGGGTCGCCGATAAAGAGTGCAATGCGGGGCAGGGCTGCCATGTTCAATCCATCCTGATGTTCTGTTCGCGGATCAGCTTGCCGAAGCGGTCGTAGTCCGCCTTCTGCAGCTGGATGAACTGCTCGCGCGTGAGCGTGCCGGGATCGCCGCCGAGGCCGCGCAGCTTGCTTTGCACCTCGGGCAGCTTCAGCGCGGTATTGAACTCGCGCGTGAGGCGATCGAGCGCGGGCGCCGGCGTCTGGCGCGGCGCGTAGAAGGCATACCAGGTGCTCATGTCCGCGCCCTTGATGCCGATCTCCTGCAAGGTGGGCACGTCGGGCAGCGCGGCCGAGCGCCTGGGCGTGGTCACCGCCAGCGCGCGCAGCTTGCCGGAGCGGATATGCGGCATGGCCGACGACGACGTATCCAGCATGATCTGCACCTGCCCGGCCATCAGGTCCACGTGGGCCTGCGAGCTGCCCTTGTACGGCACATGGACCATCTGCGTGCCGGTGGCCTTCATGAACAGTTCGGCCGCCATGTGCTGCACGCTGCCGATGCCAGAACTGGCGTAGCTGAACTTGCCGGGCTGCGCTTTGATCTGGGCGACCAGCGACGCCACGCTGTCGGCCTGCACCTGCGGCGCCACCAGCAGCACATGCGGGACCACCAGCGCCAGGCCGATCGGGGTCAGGTCCTTGAGCGGGTCGAAGGACAGGCGCATGAGCTGCGGCGCGATCACCTGTGGCGAGTTGGTCGCTGCCAGCAGGGTGTAGCCGTCGGCGGGCGCCTTCGCGGTCAGGTCCGCGGCGATGGTGTTGGCCGCGCCGGGGCGGTTGTCCACCAGCATGGGCTGCCCGAGCGGGCCGCCCATTTTCTCGGCAAACAGCCGGGCCACGATATCGGTGCCGCCGCCCGGCGGGGCGCCGACGTTGATGCGGATGGGCTTGTCGGGAAAGGCAGCGTGCGCGTGCGCGCAGAGCCCGAGCAACGTGCCGGCGGCCGCGGCGCGCCAGCGTGCGCGAAGTGCTTGCATGGGGTGTCTCCTGGTCGCGCACCGGCGTGGGCACGCGTATTTTTTGACTGCGATGGTGTGTGCTGTCCCGCACTATGCCGCGCCGGGGCGGCAGCGGCCATCAGTCTTTCGCCGTTGCTGCGTTCACATTTGGTGAATCCGCGGACGAAGCTGCCGCCGACCCCGCCGTCAGGACCGGGATCAGCGCGCGTGCCGCCGAAGACAGCTCGGCGTGCGGCTGGTGGCACAGCACGAAGCGGCGGCAGGCCCAGGCYTCGTCGATGGCGATATGCCGGAAGGTCTTGCCGCGCGCGAACATGGTTGCCACGTGGGCGGGCATGATGCCGATGCCGATCTCGCCCGCGATCATGGCGATCATGCTGTCGAAGCTGCCCACGCGGATGCGCATGCGCAGCGGCCGGCTGGCGGCCACGGCCAGGCGGCCGAGCGTGATGGAGATCGAGGCGCCCTCGGTGAGGCCGATCACTTCATGCGCCAGCAGGTCGTCGATGGCAACCTTGCGCGATCCGGCCAGCGGGTGCGCGTGATGCGCCACCAGCACCAGGCGGTCTTCGCGGTAAGGCAGCGATGGCAGGGCGACCGGCCCGACCGTGCTTTCATAGACCCCCACGTCCGCCAGGCCGCGCTTGACCGCCTGGATCACGCCCACGCTGTTGAGCTCCTGCAGGTCGACCTTGATGTCGGGCCACGCCGCGTGGCAGCGGCCGAGATCGGCGGGCAGGAACTGCGCCACGGCCGAGGTGCAGGCGGCGATACGGATCACGCCGCGGTCGCCGTGCAGGAAGGCGGCGGCATCGTCCTGCATGCGGTCGACGGCGTGGATCAGGCTGCGCGCGTGCGCCAGCATGGCGCGGCCCGCATCGGTCAGCGCCATGCCGTGCGGGCGGCGCTCGAACAGGGGCAGGCCGAGTTGCGCCTCCAGTTCGCGGATACGGCGCGATGCCGCGGCCGGGACCAGGCACAACTGCTCGGCGGCGCGCGTGATGCCGCCGCTTTCCGCAGTGGCAATGAACAGCCGCATGGTGGTCAGGTCGAAGCGCAGGCTGGCCGCGGTGCGGGCGGCCTGCCGGGCGGCGGCAGAGGCGGGCATTGAAGTTGTGGCGGGCGTGGCGGGTGCGGCAGGCGATGCGGGTAAGGCGGGCACGGCCGATGCTATGCCAGCTCGGCAAGCAGCGCGCACTGGGCCGAGACTTGCCGGCGGCCGCGGCGGCGCCGGTAGTTGCCATCCGCTTCCAGTTCCCAGGTGTCGCGGTTGTCCTTGAGGTAGCGCTTGAGCCCTTCTTCGATCACGCGCTTTTTCAGGGCCTTGTCCAGGATCGGGAAGCAGATCTCGATGCGGCGGAAGAAATCGCGCTCCATCCAGTCGGCGCTGGACAGGCGCACGTCTTCGGCCTTGTCGTTGTAGAAGTAGAAGATCCGCTCGTGCTCGAGGAAGCGCCCGAGCACCGAGCGCACG
Organism: Cupriavidus sp. 2TAF22; assembly: GCF_052115045.1. NCBI lineage: Bacteria > Pseudomonadati > Pseudomonadota > Betaproteobacteria > Burkholderiales > Burkholderiaceae > Cupriavidus > Cupriavidus sp. 2TAF22. The sequence continues at coordinate 73,525 of NZ_JBFRFX010000010.1, read as the reverse complement.
CGGATATTCTCCGACATCCCCGGCACGCCGGGCCGCAGCGCGCAGGCGCCGCGCACGATCAGCTCGATGCGCACGCCGTCGCAGGACGCCTGGTACAGCGCCTGGATGATCTTCGGCTCCAGCAGTGCGTTCATCTTGGCGATGATGAAGCCCTTGCGGCCCGCCTTGGCGTGCTTGGCTTCGCGGCGGATCGCCTCGAGCAGCGACGTGTGCATGGTGAACGGCGCCTGCCAGAGATGGGCCAGCGTGCCGGGATGGCCCAGTCCGGTCAGTTGCGAGAACACGTTGGCCACGTCGCAGGCGATGCTTTCCTTGCAGGTAAACAGGCCGATGTCAGTGAAGTTGCGCGCAGTCTGCGAGTGATAGTTGCCGGTGGACAGATGCACATAGCGGCGCAGCTTTTCGCCTTCGCGCCGCACCACCATCGCCATCTTGGCATGGGCCTTGTAGCCCACCACCCCATACACTACGTGCGCGCCGGCTTCCTCGAGCTGGGCGGCCCAGTTCATGTTGGCCTCTTCGTCGAAGCGCGCCAGCAGCTCCACCACCACGCTGACTTCCTTGCCGCGGCGTGCGGCGCCGATCAGCGCGTCGAGCAGCGCCGAGTCGTTGCCGGCCCGGTACACCGTCTGCTTGATCGCCATGACATCCGGGTCTTCCGCCGCCTGGCGGATGAAATCCACCACGGGCATGAACGACTGGAAGGGGTGGTGCAGCAGGATATCGCCATCGCGGATGGCGCGGAATATGTCGGTCTGGTCTTGCAGGGCCTTCGGCAGTCCGGCCCGGCACTGCGGGTACTTCAGGTCATCGCGGGCGACGCTGTCCGGCACCGGCATCAGCCGCACCAGGTTGACCGGGCCGTTGACGGAGAAGACTTCGGTGTCCTCGAGCCCGAATTGCTTCTGCAGGAACCGCGTCATCTCGTCGGAGCAGTTGTCCGCCACTTCGAGTCGCACGGCATCGCCATAGTGCCGCTGCGGCAACTCGCCCTGCAGCGCATCGCGCAGGTTCTTGATTTCGTCCTCGTCGACGAACAGGTCGCTGTTGCGGGTGACGCGGAACTGGTAGCAGCCGCGCACGCGCATGCCCGGAAACAGCTCGCACACATGGGCATGCAGGATCGACGACAGGAACACGAAGCCATGCTCGCAGCCGGAGATCTCGCTCGGCAGCAGGATGACGCGGGGCAGCGCCCGCGGCGCCTGCACGATCGCCGATCCGGCCTCGCGGCCGAAGGCATCCTTGCCATCCAGTTCCACGGCGAAATTCAGGCTCTTGTTGAGCACGCGCGGGAACGGGTGCGCCGGATCGAGGCCGATCGGCGTCAGCATCGGCATCAGCTCGCGGAAGAAGAAGTCCCGGATGTACTCGGCTTGCGGCCCGGTCCACTCCGGGCGCCGCAGGAAGCGGATGCCCTCGGTGGCCAGTTCCGGGATCAGGACCTCGTTGAACAGCCGGTATTGTTCGGCCACCAGCTTGTGGGCGCGCGCGCTGAGCAGCGCATAGACCTGGCGCGGGTCCAGCCCGTCGGGGCCGGGCAGCGCAGCCTGCAGCTTGATCTGCTCCTTGAGGCCGGCGACGCGGATCTCGTAGAACTCGTCGAGGTTGCTGYTGAACACGCACAGGAAACGCAGCCGTTCCAGCAGCGGGATCTCGCGGTCCTCTGCCTGGAACAGCACGCGCCGGTTGAATTCCAGCTGGCTGGCGACACGATTGAGGAAGGATTGCCGGGCGTCGGCGCTGGCAAGGAAATCCGCCGGAGTGCCATTAGAATCACTCTGCGGCAAGGGGAGGGACGGGGCGTTCTGGAGTGGGACACCCGAGCCTTCTGCCATATTCGACTTCAATCCTGTTCTGGTGAGGATCGCCGCCGGGGGGCGACCAGATGGATCATAGTACCCCGTCGCGCGGCGCTTGAGGAGGCTTTGCGGCGGCAGCGCAACTAAAGTGTCATGTCTTTGTGTTAAAAGGCGCCCGCTCCCGGGCCCGCGCCGCCCGTCGGGCCGCGCGCGGCAGACCCGGTGCGGGCGCGTTTCGGCCTCCAGCCCCGCTCAGCCGAGCGCCGGATAGTCAAGGTAACCCGCCGACGTCCCGCCGAAGAACGATGCCGCATCAGGCGCATTGAGGGGATGGTTTCCCTTCAGGCGCGCCGGGAGATCCGGGTTGGCGAGAAAGGGCCGCCCGAAAGCGATGAGGTCGGCACGCCCGTCGGCAATGGCCTGCTCCGCGCTGGCGCCGTCGTAGCCGCCGGCGAGCATCAGTACGCCGTCGTAATCGTTGCGCAGGGCCTGGATGATGGCATCCCAGCGCGGGTCGAAGTTCTCATCCTTCACCACCCCGACCATGGCCGGCTCCACCAGATGCAGGTACGCCAGGCTGCGCTCGCTGAGCCGGCGCACGATATGGCCGTAGGTTGCTTCCGGCGTTTCGTCGCCCATGCCCATGAAGCGGCCCATGGGCGTCAGGCGCACGGCAACCCGGCCGGCGCCGACTTCTTCGCTGATGGCGTCCACGACTTCCAGCAACAGGCGCGCGCGGTTCTCGATGCTGCCGCCATAGCCGTCGTTGCGCTGGTTGCTGTTCGAGTTGATGAACTGGTCGAGCAGGTAGCCATTCCCTGCGTGGATCTCCACGCCGTCCATGCCGGCGGCGATGGCGTTGCGGGCTGCCTGGCGATAGTCAGCCACGATCTGCCTGATCCCTTCGGTGGTCAGTTCCTGCGGCACGGGCACGTCGCCCCAGACGCCATTGCCGTGCTCGTCGACGATGAATGTCTTGCCGGGGACCGGCAGCGCGCTCGGGGCGACCGGCAACGCGCCACCGGGCTGGAACACCGGGTGCGAGACCCGTCCGACGTGCCAGAGCTGGAGGAACATCTTGCCGCCTTCGGCATGCACGGCCTCGCTCACCTTGCGCCAGCCTTCGACCTGTTCCTGGCTGTAGATGCCGGGTGTCCAGGCATAGCCTTGCCCTTGCTGCGAGATCTGGGCCGCCTCGGAAATGATGAGGGCGGCCGAGGCGCGCTGCCGGTAGTACTCGGCATTCATCGCAGTGGGCACATTGCCGGGTTGCCCGGCGCGCGAGCGGGTAAGCGGCGCCATCGCGACGCGGTGTGCCAGCGAGATATTGCCCACGGAAATCGGCGTAAAGAGATGCTTGTTCAAGATAAGGCTCCTTCGATCAAGGATTTGGAGAGAATCGCATTGCGTTTTGTTTTTTGTTTTTTGGGTATTGCGCATTGCGCACTGCGCACTGCGCACTGCGTATTGCGTATTGCGGTGTCACTAAGGTAGGCCCTTGGGCGGCTGCGCGGAATGGGAGCGCCGCGCAACTCAGCGTTGCGCCGGGAGCAAGGCCGCGACTGGCGCTCGAAGCGATGCGGGTGCCGCAGACCGGCGCTGCCGCGGCGCGGCAAACGAAAAGCGGCCTCCTTGCGCGGGAGGCCGGCACGCGCTGGCCACGGCGGCAAGTCAGCGCCGTCGTGCCGTTGCCTTATGCACCGGGGCCCTTCGGCAAGGCCTCGATATCCGTCTTGGACGGTGCGGGGGGTGAAGGCGTGTCCCGGTGGCAAGCGTGGCGCTTGCCGTCGAATTCGGGACCTGCCTCAGCGGTGTTCGAGGTATCCGCGCAGCGCGTCGATAAACGCCATGACCTTCGGGGGCGGGTGGCTGGTCGGCGGGAAGATGGCCTGGATACCCGCGGCCTCGGTCTCCCAGTCCGGCAGAAGACGCACAAGGCGCCCGGCCTGCACATCCTCCCGCACCGAGAAGTCCGTGAGCAGGCCGAAGCCGCCGCCGGCGAGCACGGCCGCGCGGCACGCGTGGGCCGTGTTGGCCATCAGCAGGTTGGTGCAGCGCAGGGTCTGCTGTTGCTGCTGGCCATTGCGCAGGGTCAGCGAATGGGGTCTTGGCAAGATCGACAACGCCACGCAGGGCAGGCCGGCCAGGTCGAGCGGGGAGCGTGGCTGTCCCCACGCCTTCACGAAGCCGGGACTGGCCACCAGCCATTTGACGAAGCTGCCGAGCCTGACGGCCCGGTGGTTCGAATCCTGCAGGCGGCCAAGCCGGATGGCAACGTCGACACGTTCCGCGATCAGGTCCACATAGCGGTCGTTGCAGGCCAGTTCGATCTCCAGCGCGGGCTGGGCCGCGCGCAGGGCAACCAGCGCCGGCGCGACGACCAGCGAGCCGTAGTCGATCGGCGCGCTCACGCGCAGGGCGCCGCGCAGGGGGCCGGTGCGTCCCGCCGCGTCCGCGATGGCGCTCTCGGCGGTGGCGATGATCTGCCGGCACGCCTGGTAGAAGGCCTTGCCGGAGTCCGTCACGCTCAGGCGCCGCGTGGTCCGGTGCAGCAGGCTCGCCCCGATCTCGGCCTCCAGGCGCTGCATATGGCTGCTGACCACTGTCTTGGCCAGCCCGAGGCGCTCGGCCGCCGAAGTCATCGAGCCGGTCTCGACCACGGCGACGAAGATGGCGAGGCGATTCAGGTTGACGTGCTGGAGATCGGTCATGTTCCACTCTGCCGGCACCGCGGCGGGATCCGGGGTGCGCTGTCCGCTGGGGTTGAATTGTCCTGTCCAGAAGGACTATGTTTCCGCGATTATCTATCTTCCGGCGGCCAATCCCAAGGGGTAGGCTCTGCTTTCGCGCTAACCCGTCCCGTCCGCGCCCGCCGTCCAGGGCGCTCCAACCCAAGCAAAGACACAGATGCCAACCAAGACCAAGCCTGTTGCGCCGATCCGGCTGTACACCACCCGCCTCTCGGGCCATGGACACCGGGTTCGCCTTTTCCTGACCTTGCTCGACCTGCCGTTCGAGGTCACCGAGATCGACATGAAAGCAAAGGACAACCGCCGCCCGGAATTCCTCGCCATCAGCCCTTTCGGCCAGGTACCGGCGATCCAGGATGGCGATACGGTCCTGTATGACTCGAATGCGATCCTGGTGTACCTGGCAAGGCGCTATGGCGATGCGGCGTGGCTGCCCGAAGACGAGCTTGGCGCCGCCGCGGTGCAGCGCTGGTTTTCGCTTGCCGCGGGGCAGATCGCCTATGGCCCCTGCGCCGCCCGCCTGGTGACCGTGTTCGGGGCGCCGCTGGACCATGAAGCGGCCAGGAAGATCGCGGTCAACCTGTTCGAAGTGATCGAAGCCGGGTTCGCCACCAGCCCGTTCGCCATTGGCTCGGTGCCCACCGTCGCGGACATCGCCGCCTACACCTATATCGCCCATGCCCCGGAAGGCGGCGTGTCGCTCGAGCCTTATCCGAACCTGCGCGCATGGCTGCGCCGCATCGAGGCATTGCCCCGCTTCGCCGGCATGCCCGTGACCAAGGCCGGCTTGCTGGCCGGATAAGGCTGCCGCGCTGGCTGCCTGAGGGAGAACGACCATGTCGCAGAATGCCGCACCGCCGCCGGGATGGCCCGGCCCGCAATCCCCGTTCCACGCCACCGAGCTGCTGGCCCAGCAGCATGCGGGCGTGCGCGAGATGGCCGACCGGAGCGGGCGGCGCGGCATTCGCACCTACATGCCGGAGCAGCACCGGGAGTTCTATGCGACGCTGCCGTTCCTGGTGCTGGGCGGGCTGGATGCGCAGGGCCAGCCCTGGGCAACGATCAGGGCCGGCGAGCCCGGATTCGTGTCGTCGCCGGATCCGTGCACGCTTCGCATTGGCGGCGCGGCGCTGCCCGGCGATCCCCTGGCGGGCACCTGGTTGCCAGGCGCGATGGTGGGCGGGCTGGGCATCCAGCCGCAGACCCGGCGCAGGAACCGCGTCAACGGCGTGGTCAGCGCAGCGGATGGCGATGCGTTCACGCTCAGGGTCAGCCAGAGCTTCGGCAACTGCGCGCAGTACATCCAGCGCCGTACGCCCGTGCCCGTGGCCCGGACGCCATCCGCCTCGCGGGCCCGTGTGTTGCGTGCCGGCGCGCTATCCGATGCGGACCGGAGCCTGCTGGCGCGCGCCGACACGTTCTTTGTCGCCAGCGCCAATGCGGATGCATCCGCCGGCATGTCCGGCGGCGCCGATGTATCCCATCGGGGCGGCCTGCCCGGTTTCGTCCAGGTCGGGGACGACGGCGCCATCACCGTGCCGGACTACAGCGGCAACCGGTTCTTCAATACGATCGGCAACCTGCTGCACGATCCGCGCGCCGGGCTTCTGTTCGTCGACCTCGCGTCGGGCGATATCCTCTACCTCGTGGTGACCGCCGAGGTGATATGGGAAGGGCCCGAACTGTCGGCATTCCAGGGGGCGCAGCGCCTGTTGCGGTTCCGCGTCCGGGAAGCGCGCCGCACGCCTGGCGCCATGCCGTTTGCCTGGTCGGATGTGGAGTACGCGCCCGAATTCGGCCGCACGGCCCAGACCGCCGGCGCCGCCGGTAGGCAGCAGCAGCTTATGCCTGGATCTGTGATGGCTACGGTGCTGCCGCTGCCACCCGGGTCCTGTTGTTGACAGGGCGAGCCAGAACAGATGGGATCGCGCCATGGCCAGCCGCGCGGAGACGGCGCGCGCGGATGCGGGACGCCAGGCGGCAAGCCTATGCGGTCGTGGCGTCCCGGTTCGTCGGCCCCGGAATCCGCGCGAGAAAATCGAGGAAGGCACCGATGCGCCTGGAGCCACGCTGGTTCGGCAGGTAGAGGGCGGAAATGGCCGAGCTGGCCCGGTTGGGATTGACGGTCCAGTCCTCGAACAGCGACGTCAGCCGGCCACCCTGGATGTCCTCGCCGACGAGCCAGTCAGGCACGAGGGCGATGCCGCCGTCGGCCAGGGCCAGTTCGCGCAGCACTTCCGCATTGTTGCTCCTGAAGTTGCCCGGGATGGGCACCTGGACTTCCTCCGCGTCGCGCAGGAACGTCCAGACCTGCTGGCCGGCGCCATAGCTGAAACGCAGGCATTCGTGCCCGAGCAGGTCAGACGGCGCGGCCGGCAGGCCACGCCGCTGCAGATAACCGGGACTGCCCACCACCTTGCGGCGGAATACGCCGATCTGCCGTGCAACCACGTCGTCGAACGCGGCCGCGCTGCCGAGCCGGATGGACAGGTCGATGCGCTCGCCGAGCAGGTCGACGATGTCGTCGGTGAGCGTGACCTCAAGTTCGAGCTTGGGGTGGCGTGCAAGCAGTCCGCCCAGGAACGGCGCGATGCAGCGCCGCCCGAACGCAACCGGCAGGGAAACGCGGAGCTGGCCGACCGGCGTATCGCCGCGGTCGGCGATAAGCGCATCCGCCTCCGCCACCGCGTCCAGGATCTTTCGCGCGCGCTGGTAGTAGGCGGCGCCGGCTTCGGAGACGGTGACCTGGCGGGTCGAGCGGTTCAGCAGGACGGCGCCGAGTTCCTCCTCCAGGTTGTCCATCAGCCGGGTCACGGACGACGTGGCGAGGTTCAGCCTGCGGGCGGCGGAGGAAAACCCCTTGGCGTCGACGGTCTCGACGAACATCTTCAATGCCAGCAGCTTGTCCATGATCATGGCTCCAGCGTCGGGGGAGGGTCCGGCTGGCCGGTCGTCAGGCGCGCGGCTTGCGCAAGGTGCGCATCACGGCGGGTGCGCCGTGGAGGAACATATCGACCTTCAGGCGCACATCGGTGGCGACGTCGGCGGGAACCTTCAGGCCATAGACCCACTTGCGCACGCCGAGATAGAAAATGGAGGCGTGCAGGCTCCAGATCATCTCGACCTCGGCGTCGAGTTCGGCGGTGTTGCGCGGCTCGGGGATGTCGAACTCCGCCCGCACTTCGGCCAGCACGGGCAGGAACACCTTGCTGCGCAGCTTGTTGAGATACTTGTTGTTGATGCCCTCGCGCGTCAGGCCGGCAAAGATGAACACGCGGATCCATTCTTCCCGCAGGATGACGGACGCGTAGTCGAGATAGAACGCATACAAGCGTTCGGTCAGCGGCGTCGAGCGGTCGGCGATCTGTCGCTCCCAGTCGGGGCGCCACTGGAATACCTCGTTGTACACCCGGTCGATCAGTGCCTCCTTGCTCTCGAAGTAGCGGTACAGCAGAGGCTGCGTGACGCCGATCTGCTTCGCGAGTTCCCGGGTGCTGCCGGAGAAGCCGTTGCGGGTGAAGTGTTCGATGGCCTTCTGGACGATCTGCTGCTCCCGTTCCTCCGGAAGCAATCGTTTGCCGGTCTTTGCCGGGGCATCGTTCTTGGGTGAAGCCGCGTCTCGATTCATTCATCCACCTGTGCAGGGCATTCCCGTGCGGAGTGCTGGCTGCATTGTACCAATCAGATGATAAATTGCGAGACGCGGCGGTACTGGTCCAGGCATGGCAAGGCCAGGGCCCCTAGATATTCAAGGCGCGCTTGCGCACGGCGAGCGCGGCCTCGCGCATCACCTCGGACAACGAGGGGTGCGGATGGCTGAGCATGCCGATATCCTCCGAAGATGCCTTGAACTCGAGGGCCACGACCGCCTCCGCGATCAGGTCGGAGGCATTGGCCGAGATCACGTGGATGCCGAGCAGCTCATCGGTCTTGGCATCCGCGATCATCTTCACGAAGCCCTCCGTCTTGCCGATGCCCAGCGCGCGCCCGTTCGCCATCATGGGGAACTGTCCCGACCTGACCTCGCGGCCCTCCGCCTTCAATTGCTGCTCCGATTTGCCGACCCAGGCGATCTCCGGTTCGGTGTAGATGACCCAGGGAATGCAGTTGTAGTCCAGGTGCGGCTTCTGGCCATCGATGCGCTCGGCCACCATCACGCCTTCGTCTTCTGCCTTGTGCGCCAGCATCGGCCCGCGCACGACATCGCCGATCGCGTGGATGCCGGGGATGGCGGTGGCGCAGTGATCGTCCACCGGGATAAAGCCGCGCTCATCCGTCGACAACCCTACCGTGTCGAGGCCGAGATCGTCCGTGTTGGGGACGCGGCCGACGGAGACGATGAGGCGATCGGCCTCCAGCGTCTGGCCGGCGCCGTCCTTGTCCTTGTACTGGATCGTGAGGCCCTTCTTGGTGATCTTCACGTCCCCGATGCTGACCCCGAGATGGATGGTCAGGCCCTGCTTCTTGAACAGCTTTTCCGCTTCCTTCGCCACCGCTTCGTCGAGCGCGCCGAGGAAGGTCGGCAGCGCTTCGAGCAGGGTGACCTCCGCGCCAAGCCGGCGCCAGACGGAGCCCAGCTCCAGGCCGATCACCCCGGCCCCGATCACGGCGAGCTTCTTGGGTACGGAGTCGAAGGCGAGGGCGCCTTCGTTGTCGGAGACGATCTTGTTGTCGACCGGAATGCCGGGAAGATGCCGCGCCTTCGAGCCGGTCGCGATGATCACATGCCTGGCCGTGTAGGGCCTGGCGCTGCCGGCTTCGCCGGCCTCGACGCTGATGGCGCCGTCGGCGCGCCCCAGGAACTTGCCGTGGCCCTTGATCCAGGTGATCTTGTTCTTGCGGAACAGGAACTCGACGCCGCCGGTGATCTTCTCGACGATGGCGGCCTTCCTGCCGATCATCGTGTCGAGGTCAAGCGTCACCCCTTTCGCCTTCACCCCGTGATCGGCAAGATGCTGGAGGGCGTTCTCGTATTGCTCCGACGACGCCAGCAAGGCCTTGGACGGGATGCACCCGACGTTCAGGCAGGTGCCGCCGAGTTTCGGCTTGCCCGCGGGGTTCTTCCATTCCTCGATGCAGGCCACCGACATGCCGAGCTGCGCCGCGCGGATCGCCGCGATGTAGCCGCCGGGGCCGGAGCCGATCACGATCACGTCGAAATCCGTGGCCACGGTGGCCGTGGCTGCTGCAGCCGCGGGTGCCGGGGCAGCCGCGGGAGCCGGCGCGGCCGCGGCCGGTGCAGGCGCGGCGGCCTTGCCGCTAGGGTCGATGGTCGCGATCACCTCCTCGGCCTTGACCGTCGCGCCGTCGCCGCGAACGATCTGGGCCAGCACGCCGTTGGCGGGGGAGGGCACTTCGAGCACAACCTTGTCGGTCTCGACCTCGACAAGTATCTCGTCGAGCACAACGGCATCGCCTGCTTTTTTCTTCCATTGCAGCAAGGTGCCTTCGGAGACCGATTCGGATAGTTGAGGCACCTTGACTTCGATCGCGGCCATGTTTCGATTCCCCTTTTTCTGGTTGACTGTTCCGGGAGGACGGTGGGATCCATCGCCGGGATGCCGGCCCGCCGGCATCCCGCCCTCCATGCGATCTATCAGTCTAGGTGAGCGGACAATTGGCCAATTGTCCGGCCTTATTGGTATTTACCCGTAGACGGATGCACTGTTCAGCCCTGCTTGATCAGGCCGAGCTCGCAGTCCACCAGCTGGTTGTCGAAGGCGCCGCGTTCGCGCGCGCCGCGCGCGGACCTGTCGGTCACGGAGAACACGTAGATGCCGCCGAAGGCGACCAGCATGGAGAACAGCGCGGGATACTCGTAAGGGTAGAGCGCGGTCGCATGGCCAAGGACCTGCACCCAGACGGTGGGGCTGAGCACCGTCAGCACCACCGCGGTCAGCAGGCCCAGCGATCCGCCGATCACGGCGCCGCGGGTCGTCAGTCCCCGCCAGTAGATCGACAGCAGCAGCACCGGGAAGTTGGAGCTGGCGGCGATGGAGAAGGTCAGGCTGACGATGAAGGCGATGGTCTGCTTCTCGAACAGGATGCCAAGCAGGATGGAGAGCACGCCAAGCACGAGCGTCGTCATCCGGGAAACCCGCATTTCCTCCTTGTCCGTCGCGGCACCCTGGCGCAGGACCTTGGCATAGAGGTCATGCGAAATGGCCGAGGAGCCTGCCAGCGCAAGGCCGGCCACGACGGCCAGGATGGTCGAGAACGCCACCGCGCAGATAAAGCCGAGGAAGACGTTGCCGCCCACCGCGTGCGCCAGGTGCACCGCGACCATGTTGACGCCGCCGATCACCGCGCCCGACGCGTTGTGATAGAGCGGATCGGTGGCGACGAGCGCGATCGTGCCGAAGCCGATGATGATGATCAGCGCATAGCCGGTGCCGACGATGCCGGTCGCGTACAGGATGCTCTTGCGCGCGGCCTTGACGTCGCCGACGGTGAAGAAGCGCATCAGGATGTGCGGCAGGCCCGCGGTGCCGAAGATCAGCGCCAGGCCCAGGGACACCGCCGAGACCGGATCGGACACCAGGCCGCCCGGGCTCATGATCGCCGCATGCTTGCCGTGGGCCACGATCGCTTGCGAGAACAGCGCGTTCAGGCTGAAGCCGAAGCGGCTCAGGACCATGAAGGCCATGAAGGCAGCGCCGGCGAGCAGCAGCACGGCCTTGATGATCTGGATCCACGTGGTGGCCAGCATGCCGCCGAAGAAGACATAGACGACCATCAGCACGCCGACCAGCACCACCGCGGCCGTGTAGTTGAAGCCGAACAGCAGCTCGACCAGCTTGCCGGCACCGACCATCTGCGAGACCAGGTACAGCAGCACGATGACGATGGAGCTCGATGCCGAGAACGCGCGGATCGGCCGCTGCTGCAGCCGGTACGAGACCACGTCCGCCAGCGTGAAGCGGCCGAGGTTGCGCAGCGGCTCGGCGATCAGGAACAGGATGATCGGCCAGCTCGCGAGGAAGCCGATCGAGTAGATCAGGCCGTCGTAGCCGCTCGTGAACACCAGCGCCGAGATGCCGAGCAGGGAAGCCGCGGACATGTAGTCGCCGGCGATGGCCCAGCCGTTCTGCATGGCGGTGATCTTGCCGCCCGCGGCATAGTGGTCGGCCACGCTGTTGTTCTTCTTCGCGGCCCAGCGCGTCACCACCAGCGTCGACGCGACGAACACCAGGAACATGGCGATGGCGATGAGGTTCAGGCCCTGGCCCACCGCGGATGTCGCGGCATGGGCCGGCAACGCCGGCAGCGCGGCCAGCAGCAAGGCCGGAGAGAGGAAGATGCGCTTCATTTTGCTGCCCCTTGCTTGATGTCGCTGATCAGCTTGTCGTAGACCGTATTGGTGCGATGCACGTACACCGCCACCAGGAGGAAGGTCACCGCGAACATGCCGAAGCCGACCGGGATGCCCACGCTGGTCGGCAGGCCGGGCGTGAGGGGCCGGCCCAGCAGCGCCGGGTTGAAGGCCAGCGTAAGGATGTAGCCGAAGTACACGGCCAGCATGAGGGCGGTGAGCGTCCATGCGAAGGTACGCCGCGTGCGCACCAGGGACTGGAACCGGGGATCGTTGAGCAGCGGGTTCCGCGCGGGCGGGGGCGGCGGTTCCGCCTTGCGGGCGGCGGGCGGGTAGCTTGTGGCGGTATGTTCCACGGTTGTCTCCATTGGGGGCGTATGTGATGCCGGGCGGCGTTTCGGCAGGCTGCGGGGAGCGCTGCAAGGCGCTGCCACCCGGGATGTCGATGCATGTCGAGGCGGCATGGCGGTCAGAACCGCGTCGACACCGCCGTCTCGCGCATGACGGCTTCCGGCGTGCGATAGCGCTCCGCCATCTGGCGATCGGTCTCGTCCTTGAGTTGTGCCTGCATATATGCGCCCAGGTGGCGGGCGTGCTGGACGATCGCCATGCCTACCTGCACGCGCTCGGCGCTATAGGTCTCCAGCGCCGACGGCACCGAATCGTGGCTCTTCAGGGCTTTTATCAGCGCCATGGCGTCGCCCGCGGCCTTGGTCACGCCCATGCCGCAGTGTGGCCGCGCCACGAAGGCGGCGTCGCCGAGCAGCGCCACGCGGTCGAACGCCATGCGCGGCACCTCGAGATCGAAGATGGGCTGGAACAACGGCTGTGCGGTCTTGGTCACGACCTCGCCGAACTGCGGGGCGAGAAGCGTCAGTGCGGCTTGCTCCATGTCGGCCAGCACGTCGGGGCGGATCAGCGCGGGCGGAATGCCGCCCGGCCAGCGCTTGCCGCTGGCGTCGGTGAGCAAGTCAGGCAGGTCGATATCCTCGCTGGTGGCGCGGTACCAGACAAAGTTGTAGCGGCGCTCGCCGGGCTGCGTGCTGTTGCCCTGGCCGGCAACCGGGTAGCCGAGGATCTGCTCGTGCGCAGGCAGGCAGAAGGCGAACTTCTCGAACAGCATGTCGCGCGTGGGCTGGCTGAGCAGCGTTTCATCCACCAGCCCGCGCCACGCGATATAACCCGCGTACTGGAGCTTGACCTCGGGCAGGAAGCGTTCCCGCAGCGCGGAGCGGAAGCCGTCGGCGGCGATGACCAGGTCGGCGAAATGCATGGAACCGTCGCTGAGCGTAACCGTGGCGCGGTCCGGCTGGCTGTCGACCGCGACCACGGTTGCGCCCGGGCGATAGCTGCCGCCCGAGAAGGCGGAGCGCAGCACGTGGTACATCTTGCCCCACGCCGTCAGCGTCTGGGGCATCTCGCGTTGCGACTGCACGCTGCCGTCCCGGGCCAGCGTGAGCCGCGACTTGACCTGCACGCCGATCGAGTCGTCCACCTCGACGCCGGCCGCGCCAAGCGCCTCGAACAATTCCGGGTGCGTGACAATGCCGGCGCCGCGCCCTGCGAGCGCTTCCGTAACCCGCTCGAAGACCTCGACTTCCCACCCGTCGCGGGCAAGCAGGTTGGCGGCGAACAGCCCGCCCAGCGAACCGCCGACGACGATGGCCTTCGGCCGCTTCGACATGGTTGTCATGATCACTCTCCTGCAGTTTCGAGGCTGCGCGCGCTGTCCGCGGCGCCCGGCATTTCAAGGCCCGCAACCTCGGCTGCGGGATAGTTCAGTTCGATGGTGACGCCGGACGGGTCTTCGATGAAGAGCTGGTGCAGGCCGAGGCTGGGCACGGTGCGGTCCCGCCACGCAATGCCCTCGGCCTTTAGCGTGGCCCACATGTCGGCGACGCCGGTGGCCAGGAAGGCGATGTGGTCGAGCGTGCCGGTGCCGGCTTCCGGCAATGCGCGTTCGCCAAGATAGGCAGCCAGGCCTGCAGGGTTGTCGGGGTCGATGCCGATAATGTGCACGGTGCCGAAGTCGCCTTCGTCGCCGCCCATGTAGAGCCACGCGCCGGGGAAATCGAAAGGCGGGCGGTAGCCCCGCCTGAAGCCGAGGATGCGCTGATAGAAGGCGCAGGACTTCTCGAGATCGGTGCTGCGGATAGAGAAGTGCGCGAGTTTGGTGATTGCCATGGGTACCCTTGCTATTGATCGATCGATTAGTGATCGTGTGATAAATTGTAGGGCAGGCATCGGAAGTGGCCAAGGGCTGGCGAGGGGGTATTTACCCTGATGGGTGGGCCGGCCGGCTATCCCTGCGTGCATCAAGGGCCGCGTCGCGGGGCCCGGTGACGCCGAACGCAGATTGCCGCGTCAGTGTCGTGCGCTAGCCATGATGCGATCACCCGCGCCGATCCCTTGTTCGCTCATCTGCGCGGCCTGCGCGAGCTGGTCCTGCTATCAATGCGGGTTTGCGCGGCGATGATTCCGTCCGCGCAGGGCGCGGATCAATGGCGGGCTGTACAGGTTGCCGCGGTATTTCGGCAAGCCCGGGTCGTTCCGCAAGTCGCTCGCCGCAAGCCGGCCTGGCGCCGGGCTAGCCCTTGCGGCGGCCGGCAGCCGGCCCAACGGGGCGATTCATCGCGGCTTCGATGAGCGCCAGCATCCGCTTGCCGGCCGCCGTCAGCGGCCGGTCGGCCCGCACCATGACCTTGGTGCGGGCGGATTCCAGCGCCTGGTTCGCCGTCCGCACCGCGACCACTTCACCGCGCGCGGCCTCGCTCGCCACCGCGCTGCCGGACAGGAAGGTCACGCCGAGCCGGGCGACCACAAAGCGCTTGAGCATCGCGATGGAGCTGGTCGTGAAAGCCGGGATGAGCTGCACACCTTCGGTGAACTCGGCCAGGCGCACGAGCTGGTGCAGGCCGAATCCCGGGCCCATGGTGGCGACGGGATAGGCGCTGATATCCTGCAGCGTGGGGGGCCGCCGCGCCTGCGCCAGCGGATGGCCGGCCCAGGCCACCGCGCAGATCGGCTGCGTACGCTCGCTGACGACGCGGATGCCCGCATCGGCCGGCGGGCTCAGGACCACGCCGATATGCGCTTCGTCAGCCGTCACCATGCGCACGGCCTCGGCGGCGCTGGCGAACTCCACCGACACCTGCACGCCCGGGTATTGCCGGCAGAATACGTCGAGGATGCCGTCCATAAGGAGATCGCCATACCCTTCGCCGGCCACGATGCGCAGCGAGCCGCGGCGCAATCCGCCCAGGTCGTCCAGCCGCTCGCGCAGCGCCTCTTCGCTGGCCAGCCGATTGCGGCAGTGATCCATCACCAGCGCTGCCGCTTCGGTGGGCACCACGCCGCGGCCCTTGCGCTCGAACAGCGCCACGCCGAGTTCGTTCTCCAGCTGCTGGATCTGCCTGCTGACCACGGATGGCTCGACGTTCATGCGGTCTGCCGCGCCGCGCAGCGATCCGCAACTGGCGGCTTCATAGAAGTAGGCCAGGCGCTTCTCGTTCAAGGTCGTATTCGCCATAAATCTGCAGTGTCCGGGGTTGTCTCTGCGTCAGTCTTCTGCGTCGTCAGTTGACTTGTCTGCTGCCTTGTCTGCTGCCCTGTCTGTTGACTTGAAAGCAACGGTAATCACCGAAATCATACATTGATCGTACCAATTGGGCGGGCCAATAATCCGCCATCGATTCCACCAAAGAGCAACGCCCAACGCCATGTCGTCCGCCCCCCACTTCTGCAATGTGAGTGACCTCGAGGCCAGCGCCCAAGGTCTTCGCGCGATCCGCCGCCGCATACACCAGCACCCCGAGCTGGCCTACAACGAGCTGGAAACGGCCGCGCTGGTCAGCCGCATGCTCCGTGAGTGGGGCTACGACGTGGTCGAGGGTGTCGGCGGCACCGGCGTGGTGGCGAGCCTGCAGGCCGGCAACGGCGGCCGCAGCATCGGCATCCGCGCCGACATGGACGCCTTGCCCATCCAGGAAGCGACGGGTTTGCCGCACGCCAGCCGGATGCCCGGCATCATGCATGCCTGCGGCCACGACGGCCACACCACGATGCTGCTGGGCGCCGCGCAGTATCTGGCGGCGCAGCGGAGGTTCGATGGCACCCTGAGGCTCTACTTCCAGCCCGCGGAGGAAGCGGGCGTCGACAGCGGCGCGCAGCGCATGATCGCAGAAGGCCTGTTCAAGCGTTTCCCCTGCGACGCCGTCTTCGGCATGCACAATCATCCGGGCGAGCCGGCGGGCAGGTTCCTGTTCCGCAGCGGCGCCTTCATGGCTGCCGGCGACAAGGTCACCATCACCGTGCACGGCAAGGGCAGCCACGCCGCGCGCCCGCACCTGAGCATCGATCCCGTGGTGGTCGCGTCGAGCATCGTGATGGCGTTGCAGACCATCGTGGCCCGCAACGTGAATCCCGCCTCCACGGCAGTGGTCACCGTCGGTGTGTTGCGCGCCGGCTCGGCGAACAACGTGATACCTGCCTCGGCGACGCTGGAACTCAGCGTGCGCTCCTTCGACCCTGCCGTGCGCGAGCTGCTGCGCACGCGCATCGAGGCGCTGGTCCAGGCGCAGGCGCTGAGCTACGGCGCCAGCGCCGAGGTGGACTATATCTATGGCTACCCGGTCGTCGTCAACAGCGAGCCCGAGACCGCCTTCGCCATCGAGGTGGCGCGAGAGCTGGTCGGCGCGCAAGGCGTCGACGCCAGCTTCGAGCAGGTGATGGCCAGCGAGGACTTCGCGTTCATGCTGCAGGAGCGGCCGGGCTGCTTCCTGCGCCTGGGCAACGGCGTCGGCCTCGGCGCGGGAGAGGGCGGGTGCATGGTCCATAACCCTGGCTACGACTTCAACGACGACAACCTGCCGGTCGGCGCGGCCTTCTGGGCGCGGCTGGTAGAGCGCTACCTGCCCGTCGCGTGAGCCCCCGCCGCCCGACTTTCCTTGATTTCGCCATTCTTCCGGTCTACACCCATGAAACGCATTTCCCGAGTCCTGTTCGCCATGCTTGGCCTGATGACACCGCTGCTGGCAGCCTCGCAGCCGGCCTATCCTTCCAAACCGGTCAGGATCGTGGTGGGTTATGCCCCTGGCGGCTCCGCTGACTCGGTGGCGCGGCTGCTGGCAAGCCGCCTCTCCGTGCAGATGGGCCAGCCCTTCGTCGTGGAGAATCGTCCCGGCGCGGCCAGCAGCATCGCGGCCAACTCGGTGGCCCGCTCCACCAGCGACGGCTACACCCTGTTCCTTGGCTCCAATGCCAACGCCATCAACGCCACGCTGTACAGGAAGCTGTCCTTCGATATCCAGAAGGACTTCATCCCCGTGGCCCTGGTGACCAGCTTTCCCAATGTGATGGTGGTCAATCCGGCACTGCCCGTGAAATCGGTCGCCGATTTCATCGCCTATGCCAAGGCCCACCCCGACGCGGTCAACTTCGGCTCGTCCGGGGTCGGCTCGTCGACGCATCTGTCCGGCGAGATGTTCAAGTCGATGGCCGGCATCCGCATGGAGCACGTGCAATACAAGGGCAGCGCGCCGGCCCTGACCGACCTCATGGCCGGGCAGGTCCAGGTGATGTTCGACAACGCACCGTCCGTGCTGCCCTTCATCAAGAGCGGCAAGCTGCGCGCGCTGGCAGTCACCAGCAGCCAGCCGCAGGCGTTCGCGCCCGGCGTGCCGACCGTGGCTGCATCGGGCCTGCCGGGCTTCGAGGTGAAGTCCTGGTATGGGCTCTTTGCCCCCGCGAGCACCGCGCCGGCGATCGTCGATGCGCTGAACAGGCAGGTGAATGCCGCGCTGCGCGACCCGTCGGTGCGGGCAAGCCTCGCCACGCTTGGCGCCGTGCCGGAAGGCGGCTCGTCCGAGGCCATGCGCACGCACCTGTCGCGCGAAATCCCGAAATGGGCGGCCGTGATCCGCAGCTCCGGCGCAGCCGCCGAATGAGCGGGCGGCGGTTCCCCTGATCGATTTGCCAACCAGTGAGACCCGACATGCAATTCCTGGCTCTTTCCCGCATGCGCACGGACCTGTACGCCGACGCCGATTTCGCACCGTATCTCGAAGACGAGGCGCAGCGCGCCCGCACGCTGTATGCCGAAGGCCACCTGCGCCAGATCTGGTATCGCGGCGACGAACGCGGCGCCGTCTCCATCCTCGAAGCTGGCAGCCTTGGCGAGGCACAGGCGATGGTGGATTCACTGCCGCTGGTGAAGGCCGGCATGCTGCAGATCCTGCATGTCATTCCATTGCTGCCTTACCGCGGCTTCGGCCCGCGCGCCTGAGCGTAGTCCCGCAACGGGCTTCGAAGGCACCGCACTCGCGAGTGCCTTCATCCGCTTTCATCGCCTTCATCGCCTTCATCCGCCCTCGAGCCTGAGCCCGCGGTCGGGCGTGAAGGCATGCCGCAGCCTTCTGCGGCGATTGCGGCGTTACACTGTCTTCGCAGCTATGCGGTCCGGTCGCAGGATCGGGCACCGCGTCGGGCACTACGGCATCGGAGAACAGGCATGCACCTTGGCGCGCCACCGCGTACGACTCCACGCACAGTCTGGCGCCGCGCAAGGTCGCGTCCTCGCCAGGCGGTCGTCCTGTGCTTCGCGGCGGTGTTCATCGTTACGCTGGTTCTTGCCGGGCGCCAGTATTTCCTTGTCCGTGCACGAGAACTGGATCTGCGCGCGCATCGGCTGGAACTGCAGGGCCTGGCGCTGGACGCCGATATTCGCGGCGCCAAGCGACAGATGCGCTTTCTGCGCAACAGCGCCCAGCATTATCTCGCCGAGCAATCGGCGCAGGTCGATCCGGCAGCGGACGAGCCGCTGCGCAAGGCGCTCGCCGCGCAGGACAATCCGCTGTGGAGCCTCCAGGTGCCGGATGCCGATGCGCCGGTCCGCGGCATCGGCTCGCAGCAACTGAGGCGGATTCCCGGGCTGGGCCGCCGGGACTCGACCCTGCTCGAGGATCTGAAGCTGTCCCGCGTGATGAGCCAGTTGCTGGCCGTCCAGTATCGGATGAGCGCGGATCTGGCGCATGCCTTCTTCGTTTCGGCAACTGGCGTTGTCGTTGCCTGCCCGCCGGTGGCGGACGAGCAGGTCGCCGCCTTTGTCGAGCTGTTCGCTTCATCGGGGCTGTTCAGCCCCGCGCGAGAACGCCTGCCGGACCACGACGTGATCTTCGACCCGGTCCTTGGGCGAAGAAGCCTTGCGGGACCGCTTTTGCTGTTTGCCACCCCGGTGATCCTCGACGGCGCGATTCGCGGTGCCATCGTATTCGAGATCCCGCAGAGACGCATCCAGGACTACCTGCATGCCGCGACCAGCCACGACGATACCCGCGCGCTCGTGGACCGGCGCGGAACGCTCATCGCATCGAGCGAGAGCACGTTTACCGTCACGGACGAAAGCTGGCTGAAGACGCTGCCGGCATACTGGAGCGGCCTGGCGGTCCCGACGCTGTTCCGGGCTGGCGGCGGTATGTTGAGTGTCCGCCAGGACTTTCTCCTGTACAGAAAGCTGGAAAACGCCGACCTCGTGCTGCTCGACCATGTGCCGGCGGGAACGTTGTTCCTGGCCGTGGTCGGCCAGTTCAGCGTGCCGTTCGCCGGTATCTGGCTACTGCTGGGCCTCCTGCTGTGGGCGACGCTTGCCGTGGTCGACCAGTTGCTGAAGCGGCAGATGATACTGGGCGACCAGTTGCGGGAGCTCACGCGCGTGGACGCGCTGACCAGACTGGCAAACCGGCGGCGGCTGGAAGCGGACTTCGATGTCCTCACGCGGGGGCGCCGCATCGAGCGGCCCATCTCGCTGTTGATGATCGATATCGACCACTTCAAGCATGTCAACGATAGCTGGGGCCATGCGGCCGGCGACGAGGCCCTCAAGACACTGGCAACCGTGACGCGGGCAGTGGCGCGGCCGCAGGATCTGGTGGCTCGCTACGGCGGGGAGGAATTCTGCGTCCTGCTGCCGGATACCTCGCTGGATGAAGCTGCGCGGATTGCGGAGCGGATGCGGCTTGCCATTGCCCAGGCTGTGTGTACGCTCCCGGAGGCGACCTTGCCGGAGACCGCACCCGGCCGGGAGATTCGATTCACGGTGTCGATTGGCGTGGCGGAGCTGATTGCCGACGCATGCCGCGATCTTGGCGAACTGGTCGCGGTCGCAGACCGGAGGCTATATGCGGCCAAGGACGACGGCAGAAACAGGGTGGTGGCGCAAGAATCGACGCGCGGGACGGATGTCCCCTGAACGCGCCGGTGGTCGCGCCTCTGGGGCGCGGCCACCGGCGGCAGGGCGGCTTACTGCAGGTTGCCGGCCACGGCGATGGTCTGGCCCGTGATGTAGTTCGAGTCCGGCGAGCAGAACAGGTACACGCCACCGGCGGCTTCTTCCGGGGTGCCCCCGCGGCCGAGCGGGTTGCGCTGGGCGTGGGTCTTGAGCATTTCCGGATTCAGGCCGACGCGGATGTCGCGGCCGTCGATGTTCACCGTGGCGCCGGCCTTGGCATCGGCCGAGGTCATGCGCGTGTGGATCAGGCCGAACGCCACGGCGTTGACGTTGACGTTGAAGCGGCCCCATTCGCGGGCGATGGCGCGCGTCATGCCGATCACGCCGGCCTTGGCGCCGGAGTAGTTGATCTGGCCGGCGTTGCCGTTGAGGGCCGAGGTCGACGAGATATTCACGATCTTGCGGTAGACCTCGCGCCCGGCTTCCTGGTCGGCGGCGTGCAAGGCCTTGATGTGCGGATAGGCGGCGCGCAGGATGCGAAAGGGCGCGGTCATGTGGCAGTCGAGGATGGCGTACCACTGCTCGTCGCTCATCTTCTGCACCACGTCGTCCCAGGTGAAGCCGGCGTTGTTGACGAGGATGTCGATGCTCTTGAAGTTCGTCATCGCGGTGTTGACGAAGCGCTCGGCGAAATCCGGCGCGCTCACGTTGCCCACGCAGGCCACGGCCTCGACGCCCATGGCCTTGAGTTCTTCCACGGTCTGGTGCGCCGGCTCGGCGTCCAGGTCGTTGATCACCAGGCGTGCGCCTTCGCTGGCCAGGCGCCTGGCGATGGCGTTGCCGATGCCGCGGCCCGAACCGGTGACCAGTGCCACCTTGCCGTCAAGTGTTCCCATGTCTTGTCTCCTGAGTATCAAGTAGTTACAGCGCGACGACAGCGTCGCCGAGGATCTTGGTTTCGCCATACTGGTTGGCGGTCTGGATTTCCAGCTTGATGCGGCGCTCGCCGTTCTTTTCCATTTTTTCCACCACACGGCCGCTGCAGGTGATGCGGTGGCCGAGGTGCGTGATGCCGACGAAGCGCACGCCGAACTCGCGCAACTGGCGCTGGTCCACCCACAGGGTCAGCAGGCGGCCCAGGTAGGCCATCGACAGCATGCCGTGCGCGAACACGTCTGGCATGCCGGCCTTGCGCGCGAAGTCGGTGTCGATATGGATCGCGTTGTGGTCGTTCGAGGCGCCGGCAAACAGCGCCAGCGTGGTGCGGTTGACCGCTCCCAGCGTCAGCGGGGGCAGGGTATCGCCGACCTGGATCTGGTCGAAGCTCAGATTGTTCATTCGGATTCTCCGTTTCAGCCGTTGCGTTGGACCAGCACGCTGCGCAGGTCGGCCACGTGCTCGCCGGCCTGGTTGGTCACGCGCGTCTCGCGCACCACGAAGTCCAGCGCGCCGCCTTTCTTCTCGTAGATGTCGGAGATGCGGGTCTGCAGGTGCAGCGTATCGCCGGCATAGGCCATGCGGTGGTAGATGAAGGACTGCTCGCCGTGCAGGATGCGTTCGACCTTGATGCCAAGCTCGTCGCGCCAGCCGCTCGGCGGCTGCGCCAGCTCCAGCGAGAACAGGAAGGTAGGAGGCAGCGGCAGGGCCGGGTGGCCGGCGTCGCGCGCGGCGGACTCGTCCGTATAGACCGGGTTGGTCTCGCCGGTGGCCTTGGCGAAGAAGCGCAGCTGGCTGGGGGCGGCGGTGGTGCGGAAATCCGCAATCACCTTGCCGATGAATTTCTTGTCGATCATGTCAGGGATTCCGTCGGGGCAGGGGAAGGGTCGGGGTCCGGGGTCCGGCGTCCGGGAGTTGCGGCCGGACGCCGGGCATCGTCATCCGTGCTTCTTGTAGACCGTGACGACGCACGCGCCGCCCAGGCCCAGGTTGTGCGACAGCGCCACCTTGGCGCCTTCCACCTGGCGCTGGTCGGCGGTGCCGCGGATCTGGTGGGTCATCTCGTAGCACTGGGCGAGGCCGGTGGCGCCGAGCGGGTGGCCCTTGGACAGCAGGCCGCCCGACGGGTTGACGACCCAGCGTCCGCCATAGGTGTTGTCGCCGTCGTTGACCAGCTTCTCGCCTTCGCCTTCCTTGCACAGGCCAAGGCCTTCGTAGGTCAGCAGCTCGTTCTGCGCGAAGCAGTCGTGCAGCTCGATCACATCGATATCGTCGGGGCCGATGCCGGCCTGTTCATAGACGCTCCTGGCGGCCGAGCGCGTCATCTCCGCGCCCACCACGCGGATCATGTCCCTGGTGTCGAAGGTGGCGGGCACATCGGTGGTGAGCGCCTGGGCGGCGATCAGCACGTCGGT
Source organism: Cupriavidus sp. 2TAF22 (assembly GCF_052115045.1). Taxonomy (NCBI): domain Bacteria; kingdom Pseudomonadati; phylum Pseudomonadota; class Betaproteobacteria; order Burkholderiales; family Burkholderiaceae; genus Cupriavidus; species Cupriavidus sp. 2TAF22. Next base: position 51,086 of record NZ_JBFRFX010000010.1, on the reverse strand, counting down.
GCGCAGGCCATGCTTGCGGGCGAATTCTTCCGAGACCACGATCGCGGCGGCGCCGCCGCAGGTCGGCGGGCAGGCCATCAGGCGCGTCAGCACGCCGTCCCACAGCATCGGCGCGGCCATCACGTCTTCGGTGCTCACGATGTTGCGGAATACCGCCAGCGGATTGCGCGCGGCGTGCTGGCTGGCCTTGGCGCGGATCCTGGCGAAGGTTTCCAGCCTGGTGCCGTACTTCTTCATGTGCGCCATGCCGGCGCCGGCGAACTGGCGGATGGCGTTGCTCAGGCCGTCGGGGCGCCCGACCAGTTCGTCGACCAGGTTGTTGGCGCGCTCCAGCGCGCTGGCGCGGTCGGTCCAGGCGGATTTCAGCGCGCCCGGCACCATGAACTCGAAGCCCACCGCCAGTGCGCAGTCGACCACGCCGCTTTGCACGGCCTGCCGCGCCAGGAACAGCGCGGACGAGCCGGTGGCGCAATTGTTGTTGACGTTGATGACCGGGATGCCGGTCATGCCGACCTGGTAGAGCGCCTTCTGGCCGCAGGTGGAATCGCCATAGACGTAGCCGGCATAGGCCTGCTGCACGTCGGCGTAGTCGATGCCGGCATCCTCCAGTGCCTGGCGGATGGCAATCGCGCCCATCGTGTCATAGGTTTCGCTGGTGCCGGGCTTCTTGAACGGGACCATGCCGACGCCGGCGACGAATACTTTACGAGTCATGTCATTCTTCCTTCGCTTGCTTGGGATTGCGCTGGCATGTTCAGAGCTTGCGCGAGATCAGGTCGCGCATGACCTCGCTGGTGCCGCCATAGATCCGCGTCACGCGCGCATCGACGAAGGCGCGGGCCACCGGGTACTCGAGCATGTAGCCGTAGCCGCCGTGCAGCTGCACCATCTCGTCGAGCGCGCGGCCCAGGGCTTCGGTGGCATACAGCTTGGCGATCGCGGCTTCTTCCAGCGTCAGGCGGCGGCGCACGTGCTCGGCCAGGTAGTGGTCCACCAGCAGGCGTACCGCCACGGCCTGCGCCTTGATGTCGGCCAGCTTGAACTTGGTGTTCTGGAAGTCCCACACGGTCTGGTTGAAGGCCTTGCGGTCCTTCACGTAGTTGATGGTGTGCTCGAGGCACACTTCCAGCTTGGCGGCGGCGCCCACGGCGATGCTCAGGCGCTCCTGCGGCAGCTCGCCCATCAGGTAGGCAAAGCCCTTGCCTTCTTCGCCGAGGCGGTTGGCCACCGGCACGCGTACGTTGTCGAAGAACAGCTCGGCGGTGTCCTGCGCGTACTGGCCCACCTTGTCGAGCTTGCGGCCGCGGCGGAAGCCGTCGCGCTCCGCTTCCACCACGATCAGGCTGACGCCGCGCGAGCCGGCGCCGGGATCGGTCTTGCACACCATGATGATCAGGTCGGCGTTCAGGCCGTTGCTGATAAAGGTCTTGCTGCCGTTGATCACGTACTCGTCGCCTTCGCGCACGGCGGTGGTGCGCACGGCCTTGAGGTCGCTGCCGGTACCCGGCTCGGTCATGCCGATGGCCAGGATGGCTTCGCCCGAGCACACCTTGGGCAGCCAGCGCTGCTTTTGCTCGTCGCTGCCCAGGCGGTTGATGTACGGGGCAATGATGTCGGAATGCACGCCGAAGCCCAGGCCGCTGACGCCGGCGCGCGCCAGTTCTTCGTTGTAGATCGCGCAATGGCCGAAGTCGCCGCCGCCGCCGCCGTACTCGGTCGGCAGCGTGATGCACAGCAGGCCTTCGCGGCCGGCCTTGAGCCAGGTTTCGCGGTCGACCACGCCGGCCTTGTCCCATTTGGCCTGGTGGGGAACGCACTCGCGTTCGAGGAAGCGGCGCACCGTGGTGCGGAACATTTCGTGGTCGTCGCGGAAGACGGTACGGGTGACTTGCATGGAAAGCTCCGGGAAGATGGGGTAAGGGGCTCGATACGGTGTCAGCGCACGCAGGCGATGTGCGCCGCGGGTTCGGGGTGGAACAGTTGTTCGACGAGATGGGCGCGGCGCGCGCGGGTGGCGGCCTGGTTGACATAGCCTTTGTCGGCGATCTCGTTGGCATCCATCGAAGGCGGCTCGGCCATCAGCATCAGGCGCTGCACGCTCAGGCTGCTGGCGCCGCCGCCCTGGGCGCGCAGCCGCTCGCTGAGCGTGTTCACCACCAGCGGGTGGCGCACCAGCGCTTCGGCGTCCAGGTCGGCCAGTGCCGGGTCAAGCTCGCGGCAGGCCGCGAGGTTGGGCCAGGCCAGCGCGGCCAGGTAGTCGTGATCGTGGCCGCAGACGACGGCATCGCTCAGCAGCGGCGCGCATTTGTCGACCAGTGCCAGGCGCACCGCGCCGGTCCGCACCCAGGTGCCGTTGGTCAGCTTGAAATCCTCGACCACGCGGCCGGCGAACGTCAGGCCGCGGGCCGGATCGGCGGGATCGGCCAGGCGCACGGCGTCGCCCAGGCAGAAGTAGCCTTCCTCGTCGAAGGCCGCGGCAGTGAGGTCGGGACGATTGACATAGCCGGCAAAGACGAAGGGGCCGCGCATGCGGATCTCGTAACGTCCGTCGCCGCCGTCGAGCGGCACCAGCTTGACTTCGGCGCCCGGCATCGGCACGCCGACATTGCCGACGCCGTCGGTGGCCCAGCTGCAATACACGCCCATGCCGGTGGTCTCGGTGGAGCCCAGGCCGGAGCAAAAGACAATGCGCTCGCCCACGGTCTGTTCGGCCGCGCGCTGGATGCGTTGCCACACGTCGCGCGGCAGGCTGGCGCCGCCATAGCTGAACATCACCGCGTTGGCGAACAGGCTGCGCGCGAGCGCCGGGTCGCGTTCGATCTCGGCGACCAGCACGGCCCAGGCGGACGGCACGCTGGTGAACACGGTGGGCGAGACCTCGCGCAGGTTGCGCACGGTGCGCTGGAACAAGCCGGGCACGGGGCGCCCGTCGTCGATATGGTGGGTGGCGCCCAAGGCAACGGCGCGCGTGAAATTGAGCACGCCGCCCAGGCCATGGTGCCAGGGCAGCCAGTCGAGGAACACCGGCTGCCGCTCGACGAGGGCGGCGAGGTTGTTCGCGTAGTAGGCGGTCACGGCCGCGAGATTGCTGTAGGCGATGGCAACCCCCTTGGGTACGCCGGTGGAGCCCGAGGTGAACAGCACGCGCACGGTGTCGGCGGGGCGAATGGCGGCGCGGGCGCTGGCCAGCGCGGCCAGCCGCGCGGGCGTCAGCTCGGTGGCGGTCAACGTGCTCCAGGCAAGCTGGCCGGCCGCCGCGCCCTCCACCGCGATGACCTGCGCCTCGGGGCGTTCGAGGGCTGCGATGGCGCGCTCGAAGGGCGCGGCTGCCTGGACGAAGAACGCCGCCGGCGGCACCAGCCCGGCAATGCCTTTGAGGCGCGCGAAATCGCGGCTGATGGTGGCATAGGCGGGCGACACCGCGGCGGCGGGCACGCCCACGTATTCGGCGGCCAGCAGCAGGACCGCCTGCTCGATGGAGTTGCCTGACAGCAGCATCAGCGGCCGGTCTTGCCCGAGGCCGAGCTCGAGCAGGGCGGCTGCCACGGCCTGGACCTGGTGCCACAGTTCGGTCCAGCTGATCGAGCGCCAGGCCCCCTGCGCATCGCGCTCGCGGAAGGCGGCATTGGCGCCGCGCTGGTCCGCCCATTGGGGCAGGAAGTCGGCCAGGCCTTGCTGCGGGATGACGGCGGGCGGGGTCGCGCAGCGCAGCAGCAGCGTGCCGTCGTCGCGGCGCTCGACCAGCGTGGGGCGCTCGGGAAGCCCGGCGGGCCGGTAGACGGGAACGACGGGACGGTCGGCGGCAGCCGGCGCGTGCGCGGCCATTGGAGTGTTCATTGCACCTGTCTCCTGGGCTGGATGCGCGGGTGCGCGCCAGCCGTTTGTTCTTGCTCTGTGTGTTCCCGGGGCCAGCTATCGATGCGGATTCGCGATGCGGATTCGCGCGATTGCAGCGGGTATTGGCATGTCGCTAAGTTACCGCCAAGGGGGGGCGCGCCATAACCACCCGCGTCAGGTGGTTCCGCCTGCGGCCCGGGTGGCCCTGGGCACGGCAACGGGACGATCGCCGACGGGCCGGGCCGCCGCGCGGGGCGTCAGGGCATGCCAGCGCGGGCCATGCGCGGGCACGCGCCGCCGGCTGGCCGACGGCGGCGCCCGGCGGCCAGGAGGAGAAGGAAAGAGAAGGAAAGGAGCGGGGAAAGGGGAAGGGAACGGCGCGGGGCCGGGGCGCCGCGCGCGGCAGGCTCAGCCGCCCTGGCCAGGCAGGTCGGCGTCCGGGTCCGCATCCAGTGCCATGTCGCGCACGCGCGCCACGGCCTCGTCGCGGCTGCTGACACCGAGCTTGCGGAAAATGTTCCGCAGGTGCCATTTCACGGTTTCCGGCGACAGGCCCAGCGTGCGCGCGATCTTCTTGTTGGGCAGCGCTTGCCCGAGCAGCCGCACCACATCGGCCTCGCGCTCGCTAAGCGCTTCCGCGCCGGTAGCGGCCAGCCCGCCGGCGCCGGCTACCGCAGGTGCGGCGGGTGCGGCAGGCGCGGCGGGCATGCCGGCCGCCTGTGCTGCCTGCGCGGAGGACAGGCGCTCGACGTAGAAGGCCAGCAAGGGATCGAGCGCCTGGTCCTGCATGATCGCGCCGAGCAGGTCGAGTGCCGCCGGCTCCGCATCGAGCAGGCTGCGTACCAGGCCGAGACGATGGCCCCGGCGCAAGGCCGCCAGCAGCTTGTCGCGCGCGGGCTCGGGCATGCCCAGGCGGAAGTCCACCACCGCGCCCTGCCATTGCAGCTGGGCCACGTGGCGCTGCCAGCCACGCGCGTCGCACAAGGCGATCAGCGGCGCCAGGCGCTGCGCCGCGCCCGCCAGGTCGTCGTGCGCCAGGCATAGCTGGATGCGCGCGCGCTCGGCCACCACGCGGATCTCATCGAGTGCGCTTGGCTGCGTGTGGGGGTGGCGTGCGTCGATGACATCGAGCCGCGCCAGCGCGGCATGCGCGGCATCCGGGTCGCCATTCGACAGGTGTCGCCGGACTTGTTCGCCGAGGCTATGGGCCAGCAGGCGGTCCAGGCCCAGTTGTGCGGCGTACTCCTCCAGCCGCTCCAGGTAGGCCGATGCATCGAGCCGGTGGCCGGCGGCCCAGTGGCATGCCGACAACACCATCAGCACGCGCAGCACCGAGTCCGGAATCGAAACCCGCTCGAGCACATCCACGCGGTCTTCCAGCAGCCGGCGCGCGCCAGCGATGTCGTTTTGTTCGTAGAGCACTTCGCCGAGCAGCGCGGCGGCGAAGCAGCCGGGCTCGGCCGCCGCGCTGCCGGCCCTGTCCGCTTCGTACAGGACGTCACGGCAGATGCGCTCGACCTGGATCATCTTGCCTTCCAGGGCGAAGCTGAAGCCCACCACGCAGCGCCCGTTCAGGCTGCCGGAGGCGGTGCCCAGCAGCGGCGTGCCTTCGACCAGCAGCGGCGGCGCTTCGGCCTGGATGCGGCGCGCGCGCTCGTACTCGCCCAGGTGCATGTACAGCCACGACAGCAGGTTGTTGCGCCCGCCCACGGTGGCCGGCTCGACACCGGCGGGCGTCTGCAGCATCTCCGGCAGCAGGGACATCGCGCTGTCGGTGTCGTCGCGCTGCACCGCCAGCCCGAAGCGCAGCATGGTGAGGCGGTAGCGGGCGAGCAGGTCGTCTGGCGCAATGTCGGCAAGCAGGCGTTCGATGCTGGCCGCGGCTGCGTCCAGCTCGCGTGCGAAGGTCTGCATCTGCAGGGTCAGCAGGCGCAGCTTGATGCGGGCCTGGATTTCCTCGGGCGGCAACAGGCGCATCAGCCTGATCAGCTTGCGCTGTTCGCCCCTCGCGCCGAGCGTGCCGGCATGTTCCTGCACCAGGTCGGCGGCCGCGGCGGTCTCGCCCGCCAGCACGGCGTGGCGCACCGCCTCCTCCAGCAGGCGATGGGCGCGGAACCAGTGCCAGGCAGCCGCGTGCACGGCACGCTGCTGGCCTTCGCTGCGCGCGCGGAAGCGCTCCAGCAAGGTCTCGCGCAGCAGCGGGTGCAGGCGGTACCAGGTCTCGCGATCCGGCCCGTCGACCGGGGCGATAAAGAGGTTGTCGCTGTCGAGCCGCGCCAGTAGCGCGACCGCATCGGCCGAGGTTTGCGACTGGTCGCCCAGCGCCACGCACAGCGAGGCGCTGAAGCGCTGGCACGCGGCCGCGCGCACCAGCAGCTCGGCTTCGGCCGGCGCCAGGCGGGCCAGCACTTCGCGCTCGAAATAGTCGGCGAAGGCACCGGCGTCCTGCACATTGGCGCGCACGAAGGCGTCGGCCGACGATACGCCATCGATGAGCTGCTTGCGCCGCTTCCAGCGCGTGGCAAACAACTGCAGCCCGGCCACCCAGCCATCGGTCAGCTCGTGCATCAGGCGCGCGTCGCGCGTGGTGATGTCGCTCAGCTGCGCCTTCAGGAAGCGCTCGGACTCCGCCAGCGTGAAGCGCAGGTCGCGCTGGTCCAGCTCCAGCACCAGGCCCTGGTCACGCAGGCGGCCGAGCGAGAGCGGCACGGTGCCGCGCGATGCCAGCGCGATATGCAGGTTGGCGGGCGCGTAGTCGAACAGCCACTGCAGTGCCTCATGGACCCGCGCGTCGGCAAGATGCTGCAGTTCGTCGAGTACCAGGACCAGTTCGCGCGGATGCGCGGCGATGCCCTGCACGAGCGCTAGCACGGTGCGCTCGACCGCTTCGGGGTCCACGCCGCGCCCGCCCAGCAGCGCCGCTTCGCGCACGATCGCGGGATCGACCCGGGCCAGGCTGCCCAGCAGGGCATCGAGCAAGCGCGCCAGGTCGTTGTCGTCGGCGGACAGGGTCAGCCATGCCACGTCGAAGCCAAGCGTCAGCAAGGCCTGGCGCCACGCCAGCAGCGTCGCGGTCTTGCCGCAGCCGGCCGGGCCTTGCAGCACGATCGCGCGCCGGCGCCGCGCCTCGGTCAGCTGGGCCAGCAGGCGTTCGCGCGCCAGCACCCTGACCGTGTCGCGCGGCGGCTGCAGCTTGGCCTGGCCGGTGGCGTCCGGTGCCGCGCCGGGAAGTGGGCTTGCGCCGGGGGTGGAGGGACTTTGCGGCATAGGTAACCGGTGCCTTCTTGCTGGCCTGGCGCAGGCCATGCCGGCAAGCGCCAGGCGCAGATGAAATGGTGCATTGTACAGCGCACCTGCCGCGGCCCGGGCCTTGCCGGGGCCGGCGCGCACCGCTTTTTTGCGCGGGATTCGCCGCGCTTGCGCGTGGCCTGCGCGCGCGGCCACGGGGGCCACCCGGATCAGGTGGGGGAGCCGGGACAGGGGCTCGCGCAATGCCACCCTAGTATATATTTCGCGCAATCGGCGAAGGTGCGCGTTCTCCCCGGTTACGCGCACCTTCGGGACGCCCGACCTTCACCGGGGCAAGCCGGCCGTACCTTCGCGTGCCGCCCGACGGTCTTGCCGAGAGCCGAAATCCGATGCAACGGTATCATCCTGTTCCCCCTGCCGAAGTGGCGCCGCCACGCCTTGGCAAGCGCCTGATCGTGCGCGAAGCCTTGCTCGCCAGCCTGCACGACGCGCGCCAGCGCAAGCTCGTGCTGATCACCGCCGGTGCCGGCTTCGGCAAGACAACCCTGATGGCGCAGTGGCGCCAGAAGCTGATCCGCGAAGGCGCCAGCGTGGCGTGGCTGTCGCCATGCGCCGGCGAGGATGCGCCGCAGGCATTGTGGGCAGGCCTGCGCGCCGCCTTGCTTCATGCGGCAGGCCCCGGCGCCCAGGCGGCATGTCCGGACGATGCGCAGGCCGCGCCGCAACGCCTGGCTGCTGGCCTGGTCCGGGCGCTGGCCACCGCGCGCGAAGAACTGTACGTAATGATCGACGAGTTCGACCGCGTCGGCGACCCCGCCAGCCGGGCCTTGCTGCAGGCCATCCTCGAAGCGCGGCTGCCCAACCTGCACCTCGTCATCGCATCGCGCAAGGCGCCGGCGCTGTTGCTGGGCCGGCTGCGCGCGCTGGGCGAACTGGGCGAGTTGGGCGGCGCCGACCTGGCATTCTCGTATCCGGAAACACTCGCCTTCCTGAAATTGCATCGCGACGCACGCGTGGACCTGGATGCCGCCACGCGCCTGCACTCGCTCAGCGACGGCTGGCCTGCCGGGCTGCAACTGCTGTCGGCCTCGCTCAAGCAGGGGCAGCGCCATCCCGCTCGCCTGCGCGCACTGGCGCCCCATGCCGATCGCCTGCATGCCTACTTGCTGGAGGATGTGCTTGCCGGCCTGCCGGGCGAGTTGCTCGCCTTCATGCAGTCGGTCTCGGTGCTGCCGCGCTTCAATGCGGCGCTGGCCGCCTTTGTCACGGGCGCCGGCCACGCCGCGGCGCTGATCGAGGCGATCGACGCGCACGGCTCGTTCCTGCTGCCCGCGCACGCGCACACGTGCTCGCCCACGGATGAGGCGGGCGACTGGTACCGCTTCCATCCGATGTTTACCGCATTCCTGGCGCAGCGCCTGGCAGCCGGCCAGGAGGACGTGGCCGCGCTGCATCGCCGTGCCGCCGCATGGTTCGTGCGGCAAGGGGACTTCGCCGAGGCGGTGCCGCACGCGCTGCTGGGCAAGGATTTCGATGCTGTCGCCGGCCTGGTGGAGCGCGCGCTGCCGGCCCTGCCCAGCCTGAGCCAGCTGCGGGCCTTCCGCCAATGGATCGAAGCCGTGCCGTGCGAACGGCTGGCGCCGCATCCGCGCCTGCTGCTGCTTGCCGGCTGGGCCAGCGCCGTGACGGCGCGGCCCGCCGAGGCCGAGGCATGGATGACGTTACTCGAGGCGGCCCGCCCCGGCGCTGGCGTCTCGCGGCATGGCCGGCTGCTGCGTGGCGTGATCGCCCTGCAGCGCGATGACATGGCGCAACTGGAAGCGATCCTGGCCACGCTGGATCACGTCCCGCTGGGCCTGGCGGCGCTGGAGCACATCCGGCTCGGCCTGACCCTGCGCTGCCTGGCCGCGCGCGGGCGCCACGCGGACGTGCGCGATCTGCTTGCCTCGGCCGCGGCAAGCGCGGCGCGCAACGGCACCGGCGAACTGGCGCTGATGGCCCGGGCGACCACGGCCGGCGCGCTGCTGCTCGAAGGCTATGCCGTGCAGGCCGAACGCCTGAGTACGGAGGCCCTGGCCGATGCGGAGCGCCGTCATGGCCGCCGTTCGGTCGGGGCCTGCTTCTGCGCGGCGACGGCGGCGGTGGTCCTGTATGAGCGGGACGACACCGAGGCGGCGCGGCTGGCCCTGGCCGACCGGCTCGACATGCTCAAGCTGTCGTCGCCCGATGTCGTGCTGCGGGCCGCGCGGTGCCATGCCCGCCTGGAAGCGCTGGCCGGGCTGCCGCACGACGCCGTGGCCTACCTGATCGACATGGAAGCGCATTTCCGCGGGCGCGGCATTGCGCGCGGGGTCGCGCACATGGTGTCCGAGCGGCAGCGCATCGTGCTCGCGGGAGGCGACTGGCGGCACGCGCAGTCGCTGCAGGCCGCGCTCGACCTGCTGGCCCAGGGCCATGCGGGCGAGACCATGATCATGGCCGCGCTGGCGCGCGCGCGGCTCGCGCTGGCCATGGGCGAGGCGCAGGGCGCGCTGCTGGCGCTCGAACCGGCGCGCGCTGCGATCACGGGGCTGGGCAGGGAGGCGATGATGGTCACCTCCGATGTCCTGCAGGCCCTGGCGCTGGATGCGCTGGGGTGCCACGTCGAGGCTACCGCTTGCCTGGAGTCGGCGGTGGCCACGGCGTATCGCCTGGGCCTGGTGCGCACGCTGCTCGATGAAGGCGAGCGTGTGGGCGGCTTGCTGGGGCGCCTGGGTCGGCGGGGCGATGCCACGCAGCAAGCCTATCTCGCCAGATTGCAGGGCTTGCCGCCCGCCATGTCCGCTACGTCCGCCACATCAGGGACATCCGCGACCTCCGCAACAGGCGGCGAGCGCGTCGGCACCGCGACGCACGCGCCGGGCAAGACAGGGCTGCCGGGCCTGACCCGCCGCGAGCAGGAGATCCTCGGGCTGCTGGAGCAGTCGATGTCGAACAAGCGCATCGCGCTGGCGCTCAATATCAGCGAGCTGACGGTGAAGTGGAATCTCAGGCAGATCTTCGCCAAGCTCGGCGTGTCGCGGCGCTACGATGCCATCGTTGCCGCGCGCCGGCAGGGCCAGCATACGGGGGCCGGCTGACGGCACCGGCGTGTGCCCGGCGTGTCGGGTATGTCGGGCCGCAGAGGCCCGCGCCGGCTGTCTTGTGGCCAGCCGGCGCGGACGCGGCGCTTGAGTACCGGTCCAGGTCAGGCGCTCACGATAAGCGCTCACGGCGAGCGCTCCGGTCAGGCGTTCAGGTCAGGCGCTCAGAAGATATGGCGCACGCCCATCGTGACGCCGACCATGCCTTTCTGCCCCGTCATCTGCGGATAGTTGAACGCGTAGGCCGTGGTCGCGCTGTCGAAGCTCAGGCCGCCATTGCGCGCATAGCCCGCCGACAGGTAGACGTCCGTGCGCTTGCTGAAGTTGTAGTCGGCGATAAAGCTGTACTGCTGCATATTGGGCGGATTGGTCGACGCCGAGGTCGCCGTGGCGCGCTGCGACTTGACGTCCGCATAGAAGTAGGCGAGCGACAAGCCAAGCGCCGGCGTGGCCTGGTAGTTGACGCCGGCCCAGTAGTAGTCGTCACGCAGGAGCGTGCCGCCACTGGCGAAGTCGGCCTTGTTCCAGCGGTAGCCGCCCGTGAACTTGAGCGGGCCGGTGGTGTAGCTGAGGGCGCCGGCGGCCTTGCGGACCGTGCCTGGCTGCCCGACGTTGACCGCGGGCCGCCATTCGTCGTAGGCAAGCGACGCGCCGAAGCCATTGCTCAGGTACATCAGCGAGCCGCCGAAGGCCGTGTTGTCGCTGAAGTGTCCCGGCGTCTCGCCGGCGCCGCCGTTGGCCAGGGCCGTGCTGGCATTGAGCACCGAGAYGCCGGTGCCGAACGAGTAATGCGCCACGGCCTGGAGCCCGCCGAACTGGCCCGTGTACTTGACCATATTGCTTTCGCGGTAGTTCAGGCCCAGCCACCAGATACCGGGCTCATAGGTGGCCGCGAAGCGCAGCGGCGAGAAGTTGGCGAGGCCGTCGAAGAAGCTGGTGTACTGGCGGCCCAGCGTGATCTTGCCGTAGGTGTTGTTCTGCAGCCCGACGAAGGACTGGCGCGAGAACAGCGTGTTCGATTGCAGCGCGCCGGTATCGGGCTGGAAGCCGCTTTCGAGCACGAACAGCGCCTGGTTGCCGCCGCCGAGGTCTTCCACGCCGCGCAGGCCCCAGCGCGATGCGGACAGGCCGCCCACGCTCGGCTGCGCGAAGCGGCTGCCGCCGACCGTCGGGGTCGCGGGCGAGGCGGCCACCCGGTTGACGTACTCCACGGATGCGTCGATCACGCCGTAGAGGGTGACGCCCGACTGTGCAGATGCCGCGCCGCTCACTGCGCTCAATGCCGCCATGGCGACGAGTGTTCTTTTCATGCTGAGTCCTCTCCTTATCGTTGTATGCAGGGCACCGGGCACCTTCCTCCACTGCCGTGCCCGTGATGGCATTAGAGCGTGGGGCTCTTTTTCCGAACCCACCCAAAAAGGAGTGAATCGCGGTGATCGTGGTTTTATTCCCGCTGGAAATCGGCCAGGCGGTCAGTCCCTATTGACGCGCGGCCGCAGACGGGCGGCGGATCAGTCGGCCTTGACGCCGGTCGACCTGATGAGGCGCCCCATCACCGGTTCGAAGGTCTCGAAGTCGCGCTTGAATTCCTGCGCGGTGCTGCCCACCGGCTCCAGCGCGAGCGACTCGAAGCGTTCCTTCATCGGCGCGGAATTGACCGAGGCGCGTGCCTCGGCTTCCAGGCGGGCGAGCACCGGCGCGGGGGTGCCGGCGCGCGCCACCAGGCCGACCCAGCCCGGCGTGGTCAGCTCCTGGTCCTTCAGGCCGGCCTCGAGCAGGGTCGGCACGTTCGGCAGTTCCTTGACCCGGTGCTTGCCGACGATCGCCAGCGGGCGCAGCCGCCCGCTCTGGATCTGCGGGCCCAGCGTGCTGACCGAGCCGATGGCCCAGGCGACGTTGCCGCCGAGCATGTCCTGCACCATCGGCGCTTCGCCCTTGTAGGCGATGTGCGTCATGTCGAGTCCGCGCGACTGGTTCAGGTAGGTGCCCAGCAGATGCGGCATGCTCCCGACCCCGTACGAGCCGTAGCTGACCTTGCCCTTGTTCTGCGCGGCCCAGTCAAGGAACTCCTGCATGTTCTTCACCGGGACCTTGTTGTTGACCACCAGCACGATCTGGCCGATGCAGATCTCGGAGACGAAGGCGAGATCGCGGCGCACGTCGTAGGGCACGTGCGAGTAGAGGTACGGCGTGTTCATGAGCGGCGTGGAGTGCGTGACCAGCAGCGTGTAGCCGTCCGGCGCCGCGCGCGTCAGCGTCTGCACGGCCAGCATGCCGGCGGCGCCAGGCTTGTTGTCGACGATGATGGTCTGTCCCAGCCGCTTGCCCATGTCTTCGGCCAGCGTGCGGGCAATGACGTCGGTCGCGCCGCCGGGCGGCCCGGGCACGACGAAGGTGATGGTGCGCGTGGGGTAGGCTTGCGCGCCGCAGACGGCGCTCCAGGCAAGAAGGGCAGCGGCAAGCAGGGTTTTCTTACGCATCTGGCATGACCTCGCAATTGAGTTGGGCTGAGTGGATTCCGCCCGGATTCCGCCCGGGTTCCGGCCAGTGCGGGCGCGCTGGCCGGGCCCGGTCAGGAGGGCTTCCCGAGTGCGACGTTAGGGGATGCGGCGAGGGCTGTAACCCACCCGTGTCGGCGGGGCGGGATTCCACTATCCGGGTCAACCCGGCGGGCCGTGCGCGATGGCGCGCGACGGTGCGCGATGGTGCGCGACGGTGCGCGGTGCCGTGGAAACGCCGGCGCTTGGGAAAGGAAAAGGATCTCCGCCCGTCAGGCCGGAGATCGAAAACCTCGCCGGCATCGAGGCACCGGCAAAGTGGAGACAAGCTGAGAGGCCGCTGGGCGATGCGCCGCGGCGCGCTTCACGATCCCGGTGGGCGCAACACAAGCCTACGGAAGATCAGGCACGCACGCCCCCGCCAGAAGGGAGGGGGTGCCGGATCGCAACGGCGATTCCGCTGTGCCGCACCGGGTCAGGACGGAGCGCGGACCGGCGGCGGGATGCCTGCCGCCGGCTCGGGGCGGCTGTCGCTTCTGCCTAGGTAGAACACGCCCGCCGCGTGCAGAGCGGTGCGCTCCCCGACCATGACCCGGCAGTTCACATTGGCGACGCGCGCGCCTTGCTTGAGCAGGTCGACGTGCGCTTCGACCCAGTCGCCGGCATGGACCGGGCCGAGATAGTCCACGCTCAGGTGCAGCGTGCGCGCCGGCGGCGTGCCGAGCCGGCGCACCATGACGATGCCGAAGGCACTGTCGGCCAGCATGGCCAGGAAGCCGCCGTGCGCGATGTCCATGTTGTTGAGGTGCTCTGCGGCGATGCGCACGCCCACCACGGGCCGCTGTGCGTGCAGGTAGAAGCCGCCGCAAAGCCGCGCGAAGCCCCTGGCGCCGCCGACCGGCTCGAAGCCGGCTGGCACGTCGTGGTCCTGCGCGGGTGGCTGCGCCAACGTTGAGGGGCACTGCGCGATGGCGGCGGAAGATTGCGTCTGAGGCATGGTTTTGATTCTCCGGTCAGGACGGCTTGCGCCTGCGTTCAGGCATCCGGCAGGAAGCCGAGCCCCAGTTCCTGCAAGCGCGCCACGGCCGGTGCATCGAAGCCCCAGTCGCGCAGCGCGGCGGCGCCGTGCTCGCCACGCGCGGGGGCGGGGCGGTTGATTTCCGATGGCGTGCCGAGGAATCGCGGCGCGGGCCCCGGCTGCACCACGCCAGCCACTTCCACGAAGCTGCCGCGTGCGCGGTGTTGCGGATGGTCGGGGGCTTCGGAGAAGGCCAGCACCGGCGCCACGCAGGCGTCGCTGCCTTCGAACACCGCGCACCACGCGTCGCGCGTGCGGGTCAGGAAGACCGCCTCGAAATGCTGCCGCAGGAGCGGCCAGCCGCCGCGGTCGTGTTGCCCGGGCAGGCCCTTGTCGGCCAGCCCGAGCTTGTCCAGCAACTCGGCGTAGAAGCGCGACTCGACCGCGCCCACCGCCATGTAGTGGCCGTCGCTGGTGCGGTAGCTGTCGTACCAGGGGGTGCCGCCGTCGAGCAGGTTGCTGGCGCGTTGCTCGCGCCAGTTGCCCGAGGCCAGCAGGCCCCACACCACCGCGCCGAGCTGCGCCGCGCCTTCGATCATGGCGGCATCGACCACCTGGCCCGCGCCGCCGCGCTGCACATTGAGCAGGGCCGCCACCACGCCCAGCGCGAGCAGCATGCCGCCGCCGCCGTAGTCGCCCACCAGGTTCAGCGGCGGCACCGGTGCCTCGCCCGCGCGGCCGATGCCCGACAGCACACCCGACAGGGCGATGTAGTTCAGGTCGTGCCCGGCGCGGTCGGCGAGCGGCCCGGTCTGGCCCCAGCCGGTCATGCGGCCATAGACCAGGCGCGGGTTGCGCGCCAGCGCCACCTCCGGCCCGAGGCCCAGGCGCTCCATGGTGCCGGGGCGGAAGCCCTCGATCACCACGTCGGCGCGCTCGATCAGCGCCAGCGCGGCATTGCGCGCCTCGGGCTGCTTGAGGTCGAGCGTGACCGAGCGCCGGCCGCGCCCGGTCACGTCCACGCGCTTGCCGGTGGCCGACCTGGGACCGAGATCGGACGGCGCGACCGGGCGGTCGATGCGCAGCACGTCGGAGCCCATGTCGGCCAGCAGCATGGCCCCGAACGGGCCGGGCCCGATTGCCTCGAATTCCACTACGCGAATGCCGCTGAGTACACCCATTGCTGATCCTTGCGAACGGTGCGCAGGGCGCTACATGGCGTCCTGCCGGTATTGGTCGGGGCCGGACGAGGAAAGCGCCCGGCGTCTGCAGCAAAGTAGAACAAATCACGGGCGCGGGCGGACCTACCCGGGTCGGGTAGGCGGCCTGGCGGGCGCCATCCGGCTCCAGGCCATGCGCCGGGCCATCGCGGCCCCCACTCCATCGGGGTGGCTCCATTTTTGCCGCACTGCAACCAGAATGCTGTCGCAAGGGCAGCGATCCCGCCTGCTGCCGCCATCCGACCCACGAGGAGCATCCGGTGAATGCCAAGAGCAGCGTCCAGCGCGAAGACCATGACATGCGGCGCAGCCCCGCGCGGCTGCTGCCGGTGCTCGACGAACTCCGGCGGCAGGTGCGCGAGCGCAGCCGGCTCGCGCGCAAGCTGACGCTCAAGCGCGCAGGGGACGGTACGGAAGACCATGGCCGGCGCCTTGCCGACTTGTTCGATGGCTGGATCGAGCGTGGCGATCCCCGCACGAAGGTGATCTGCTTTGCCTCCGCGACGGAGTTCGGCATGGCCATGCAGCATCACGCTGAACGGTGCCGGGCCGCGGCGCAGGATGAAGGCTCCGAGGCGCTGCGCGCGCTGTTCTGGGCGGCCCTGCGGCGGATCCAGGCGCGGCGCGGCTATGTTCCTGAAATGGGTGCGCGCGCGCCGGTGCCGGCGCCTGCCAGTTCCGCCGCCGGTCCTGTCGCGGACAGGGCGGCGGACAGGGCGGCGGACACGACCGGAGACACCGCGGCGGCGCCGTCCTTGCAGGACCTCTGCCAGCGCTGCGAAAGCCTGCGGCACGATGTGATGTGCGCGGATGGCCATGCTTCGCTGCGCCCGCTCGGCGAGGTCCGCTGGCGCAGTTTCGGCGCGGGTGTGGTCTGCCAGACCCGGGAGCACCAGTGCCGTGCATGCCTCGCGCGCTGGACCCGGCGCTGGAGCGTCTCGGATCCGTTCACGGGCTGGACCATGACCGGGGGCGTCGCCCCGGCGACGCACGACCGAAGCCTCGGGGGCAAGGCGGGCGGCTAGCCGCCAGAGGCGCCGGGCGCGTCCGGCAGGCTGGCGCGGCGATCCGGCGCGGGCCGGTTCAGCCCGTCACCGACTTGCACTCGAGGAACTCGGCCAGGCCTTCGGCACCATACTCGCGGCCGTTGCCGGAGGTCTTGTAGCCGCCGAAGGGCACCGTGATGTCCAGCATGGCGCCGTTGATCCGCACCGAGCCGACCCGCAGGCGCGCGGCCACGCGGCGCGCGCGCTCGGGATTGCCGCTGGCGATATAGCCAGCCAGGCCGAACACGCTGTCGTTGGCGATCGCGATGGCGTCTTCCTCGCCGTCGTACGGGATCATGGCCAGCACGGGCCCGAAGATCTCCTCGCGCGCGATCGCCATATCGTTGCGCACGTCGGCGAAGATGGTCGGCCTGGCAAAGAAGCCGCGCTCCAGTCCTGGCGGGCGGCCTGGGCCGCCGGCCACCAGGCGTGCGCCTTCCTCGATGCCGATGCCGATCATGCGCTGGACCTTCTCGTACTGGCCGCGGTTGGAGATCGGGCCCATCTTCGTGGCCGGATCCGCCGGGTCGCCCACGGTCACCTCGCTGGCGGCGGCAGCGGCGATGGCGACGGCCTCTTCATAGCGCTCGCGCGGCACCAGCATGCGCGTGGGCGCCACGCAGGTCTGGCCGGAGTTGGCCATGCACTGCGCCACGCCGCTGCGCACGGCCGCTTGCAGATCGGCGTCGTCCAGGATCARCAGGGCGGACTTGCCGCCCAGTTCCTGGGCCACGCGCTTGACCGTGGGCGCGGCGCTGACCGCCACTTCCACGCCGGCGCGCGTCGATCCGGTGATCGATACCATGTCCACGCCCGCATGGGAGGCGAGCGTGGCGCCCACGGTGCGGCCTTCGCCGAAGATCATGTTGAAGACGCCGGGCGGCGTGCCGGCCTCGTGCATGATCTCGGCGAAGATCATCGCATCGAGCGGCGCGATCTCGGACGGCTTGAGCACGACCGTGCAGCCCGCGGCAAGCGCGGGCGCCACCTTGGCGGCGATCTGGTTCAGCGGCCAGTTCCAGGGCGTGATCAGCGCCGCGACGCCGATGGCCTCGCGCCGCACATAGCTCTTGGCATGGCTGGTCTCGAACTCGAAATGGCGCAGCGTCTCCACCGCGGCCTGGAGCTGCGCCAGCCCGATCGGGGCCTGCAGGTTCTTGCACAGCGTGACGGGGGCGCCGATTTCGGCGCGCACGGCCTCGGCGATGTCGTCGAGGCGGGCGCGGTAGCGCTCGATCACGCGTTCGAGCAGGGTGATGCGGTCTTCGCGGCTGGATTCCGACCAGGCCGGGAACGCGGCCCGCGCCGCCGCGACAGCGGCGTCGGCATCCGCCGCGGTGCCCATCGCGAGCTTGCCGAGCGGCGCCTCGGTGGCGGGGTCGATGATGTCCGCCAGCGTGCTGCCGGCCGACGGCGCGACCCACTGGCCATTGATATAGAAAGTGTTCAGCATCTTCACAGGTGTTCTCCTGGTGTTCCGGGTGTTCCGGGTGTTCCGGGTGTGCGGGTGTGCGGGTGGGGCGCGGGGACCGGGGACCGGGGACCGGGGACCGGGGACCGGTTCAGAACGGGCGGTCGCCGACGACGGTGGCCCGCATCATCCGGCGCACCGCCGGGAAATAGTCCTGGACGGCGTAGTGGTGGGTGGCGCGGTTATCCCAGAAGGCGATGGTGTTCGGCTCCCACTTCAGGCGCACCTGGTACTCCGGCGCCGCGGCCTGGCGGTAGAGGTACTGCAGCAGGTCCAGCTCGCCGAGCCGGAAGTCCGAGCCGATGCGAAAGCCGATCAGCTGGCTGTAGTTGGCCAGGTGCGTCACGAACGCTTCGTTGACGTAGAGGATCTTCTCGCCGCTCTCCGGGTGCGTGCGCACCACCGGATGGGTGACCGGGGGGAACTGCTTGCGGATTTCGTCGCGCTTCTCGGGCGCGATGGCGGTGCTGAAGGTGGGCAGGATGTCATGCACGGCCTGCAGCTCTGCGATGCGCGCCTTCACGTCCTCGGGCAGGTTGGCGTAAGCCTGCGCCATATTGACCCAGATGGTGTCGCCGCCGACCTCGGGACACTCCACGCAGCGCAGGACAGAGCCCATCGCCGGGATCTCGCGCCAGGACACGTCGCTGTGATAGATGTTCTCGCGCCCGCGGTTCTCGCCGGACTTGTCGAACAGCACCAGTTCGGGGTGGTCGGGGTGCTGGCGGAACACCGGATGGATCTCCAGCTCGCCGAAGCGCCGGGCGAAGGCGACATGCTGGGCCGGCGTGACGTCCTGGTCGCGGAAGAACAGGACCTTGAACTGCACCAGCGCGCGGCGCAGGGCGAGGTAGGTGTCGTCGTCCAGCGGCTGGCGCAGGTCGATCCCGCCGATCTCCGCGCCGATGCTCGGCGTGGAGCGCTTGACGGTGAAGGGCCAGTTCCCTGCACCGGCCGCCCTGATGGCGTCGGCCTGGATGGCGGGTGCTTCGGGTGCGGTATCGGCAATAGCAGCGTGCATCTCGTGTCTCCTCTTTCTTGGGGCTGCCAGCAGCCACCACAGGCACAGGCTTTCCGGCAGTTGCAAACTGGCTGACGCGATCTTGCGTCAGCCGGATTCCTTGGCGAGTCGCTTCCGGGCGGAAGGCGGGTCAGTCGCGCCGGGCGCTCGGCCGAACACTTGCTGGCAGCGATACTGACATGACCTGTTATAACAGGTCAAGAGGGAAAATGGTGCCCTGTCATGATAGGTATAATGCGGAGAAGGCCGGAGACGGCGGCAACGCCGGCCGCGCCGAAGCGAACGAAACAGGAGGATTCCGCACCTTGACCTCGACTCCACCCCCGAGCCCGAGCCAGCCCAGATTCAGGCAAATCGAAGACGTGCTGCGCCAGCGCATCGTCGACAACGAGCTGGGGCCGGGCGCCAAGCTACCGTCCGAGGCGGAGCTGATGGCGGAGTTCGCCGTCAGCCGTATCACGGTCAGGCAGTCGCTGGCCGGCCTGCATGCCAGCGGCCTGATCGAGAAAGTCAACGGCAAGGGCAGTTTCGTCACCCGTCCGGCGCAGACCTCGGACCTGGGGCCGCTGACCGGCTTCTACGAATCCGCGCGGGCGCGCGGGCGGCTTGCCTACGGAAAGCTGGTGTCGGTGCGCAAGATCAAGGCGCCGGCGTTTGCGGCGCAGGCCCTGGGCCTGGACAGCGCGGACACGCTGCTCTGCGCCACCACGCTGCGGATGTGGGATGACGAGGCCATCGCCCTGTTCATGATCATGGGCGACGAAACGCTGATCCGTGCGTTGGTGAAGGAGGATCTCGAAACCAACGACGTGATGTCGATCTTCGAGAGCCGGCTGGGTTACCGTCTCACCGAGGTGGCTACCGAGAGCGCCGCGATCCCGGCGGCGGGCGATGTGGCGCGCCGGCTCGGGGTCCCCGAAGGGGCGCCGCTGCTGCGGCTGCGATGCACGCCGTACGACATCCGCGGCAATGCGCTTTGCTGCGCGGAATTGCTGTTCCGCGGCGACCGCTATGCCTACAAGGCCAGGGTCAGGCGCTAGCGATTGCCGCGGCGGCGGGTGCCGCATGGCTCATTCGAGCTTGATCTGGCACTCCTTGACGACCTGCGCCCACTGCGGCGCGTCGCGCGACATCATGGCCGCAAGCTCGACCGACGTGCTGCCCACGCCCAGCATGCCGATATCCGCCAGGCGCTTGCCCAGGTCCGCTCCCTGGACCTGCGCGGCGATTTCCCGCGACAGCTTCTGCACGACCGGGGCCGGCGTGCTCGCCGGCACGAACATCGCCATGAAGCCGTTCGGCTCGAAACCCGTGTAGCCGAGTTCGGCGAAGGTGGGCAGCTTGGGCAGGGGCTTGAACCGCTGGGTGCCGGTCAGCGCCAGGAAGCGCAGCTTTGGGCTGGCCAGTTGCGCGTTGGCGGTCGACTGGTCGACGAATGCAACGTCGATCTGGCCGGCCAGGAGGTCGGAGAGCATCGGCGCCGCGCCCTTGTACGGCACGTGGATCAGGTCGATGCCGGCACGCTTGTTGAGCAGCTCCGCGTGCAGGTGCGCGGACGTGCCGTTGCCATAGGAGCCGATCGTCAGCTTGCCCGGGCTCGCCTTGGCCAGCCTGACGAGATCGCCGACGGAGCTGACCGGCAGCTTCGACGAGACCGCCAGCAGGTCGGAGCCGATGGCCAGCAGCGAGACCGGGGCGAAGTCCCTGGCGAAGTTGACCTGTATCGCCGGCATCAGCGCCGGCAGCTGGATCATCGAGGTAAAGCCGAGATACATGGTGTAGCCATCGTGCGGGGCGGACAGCACCGACTGGGCGGCGATGATCCCTGATGCCCCCGGCCGGTTGTCGACCACGACAGGCTGCCCGAGCTTCCTGCCCAGGCCCGCGCCAAGCGCGCGCGCGAGCATGTCGGTGCCGCCACCGGCCGGACCGGGCACCACGATGCGAAGCGGCTTGTCCGGGAAGCCGGCCTGTGCCTGCGCAAGGGCCGGGGCGGCGCCCGCCGCCGGCAGGCAGGCGGCGGCAATGAGGAGGGCAGCGCGCAGCCAGGCCGCGCGGCGAATCGAATCCATGGAAGTCTCCGGTTTTCTTGTGTCCCTGCGTTCGTGTCCTGGCGCTTGCGCCGTGCGCTGGCCGGCTAGGCCCGCAGGTTGGGCAGCGGCGCGCCCTGCATCTCCTGGTCCTGCAGCTCGCGCCAGGCGATCTTGCCGGTGGCGGAGCGCGGCAGGCGGTCGACGAACTGGACGATGCGCGGGGCCTTGTAGGTCGCCATGTTTGTCCGGCACCAGGCGAGGATGTCCTCCATGCCGACGTCCCGCACCCCGGCCTTCAGCACGATGACCGCCTTCACGGTTTCGCCGCGATGCGCGTCGCGCGCCGCGATCACGCAGGCCTCCTGGATCGCCGGGTGGGTGTGCAGCATGGCTTCCACCTCGGCCGGCCAGACCTTGTAGCCGGAGGCGTTGACCATGCGCTTGAGCCGGTCGCGCATGACAAAATAGCCGGCTTCGTCGACGCTGCCGAGGTCGCCGGTGCGGAAGAATCGCTTGCCGTCGATGGCGATGAAGCTCTGGGCGTCGGCCTCGGGCTTGTGCCAGTAGCCCAGCATCACCTGCGCGCCATGCACCACGATCTCGCCGGTTTCCCCCATGGGCAGCTCGGCCAGCGTCGCGGGGTCGACGATACGGGCATCCACGCCATAGGTGCGCACGCCAAGGTGCCCGGAGCGCGGCGCGTGCAGCGGGTTGGCGAGCAGGAACGAGGCGGTCTCCGTCAGGCCGTAGCCCTCGACGAACTGCAGGCCATAGCGCTCCTTCATCAGCCGCGCCGTGCCCTCCGGCACCGCGGCGCCACCGCCCACCACCACCGCCAGGCTGCGCAGGTCATACGCGCCGAGATCGGGCTGGGCGAAGAACTCGACCAGCATCGGCGGCGGGGCCGCCCAGAAGGACACGCGATGGCGCTCGATCAGCCGGGCCGCCGTCTTGCTGTCCCAGCGCGCCAGCAGCACGATGGTGCCGCCGACGTAGACCGGCCCGTTGATGCCGTTCTGCAGCCCGAGCAGGTGGAACATCGGTGCCACCGCCAGGAAGCTTGATTCCGCGTGGGTGCGGCGCCATAGCTGCGAACCGGCCACGGAGGTCATCACCGTGCGGTTGGTGTGCATGCAGGCCTTGGGCGCGCCGGTGGTGCCGGACGTGTAGGGCAGCATGCACAGGTCGTCCGGGCCGCTCAGGTGTGGCGTGGGCAGGTGGCCGGGGGCAAGCGCGTCCGCCCAGCGCACGGCGCCGCCGAAGGGCGGGGCCTCGGGGCTGCGTGCGCGTAGCCAGTCGGGGATGGCCAGGCCCGCGTCGTCGCCGCACAGCGCATCGCCGTAGGCGTGGACAATCACATGCCTGAGCGAGGTGGTGCCGGCCAGCGGCGCCAGTTGCCCCGCCAGTTCGTGCGCGGCGAACGCCGCCACCGCGCCGCTGTCGGTGACGATGTGCCGCAGTTCGTCCTCCAGCAGCATGGCGTTGACCGGGACCACCACCGCGTCGGCGCGCAGGATGGCGAAATAGGCGGCGATGAGCTGCGGGCAGTTCTGGCTGAACAGCAGCACGCGGTCGCCGCGCTGGATGCGGCAGTTGTGCTGCAGGTAGCCCGCCATGTGCTCGGCCTCGCGCAGCAGGGCGGCGTAGCTCACGCTGGCGCCGTAGAACTGGATGGCCGCCTTGTGCGGAAATCGCTTTGCCGCGATTTCCAGGTTCTGGAACAGGCTGGTGTGCGGTACGTGCAGGCAATCGGGCACGCCATCGCGCGCCAATGCCTTGTCGATGCAGAGCGGGTCGGACGGGCGTTCGGTCACGTCGCGGCTTGCGGGGCGGTCGGTTGCCATCGCTTTGTCTCCTGGAGGGGGTTTCCCTCGTTGTTCCTTGTGTGTTCCTTGTGTGTCCTTGTGTTCCGGGCGTTTGCCCGTGGCGGCGGGCCTCAGAAGGCCATGTCGCCTTCGAGCAGGCGGCGCGCGATGGTGCGGCGCTGGATCTCGGAAGTGCCGTCCGGGATGCGCATGGTGCGCGCGAAGCGGTAGCCTTCTTCGAGGCGCAGTTCGTTGGTCAGGCCCATGCCGCCATGGACCTGGATCGCGCGGTCCATCACGCGGCCCACCATCTCGGTGGACGAGGCCTTGATGATCGAGACTTCCTTGGTGGCGGGCAGGCCCTCGTCCACCAGCCAGGCGCAGTGGCGGATCATTGACTTTGAAGCGTAGATGTCCATGGCGCATTCGGCCAGCATGAACTGGACTGCCTGGTAGTCGGCGATCGGCTGGCCGAAGGTCTTGCGCACCTGTGAATAGGCCACCGCCTGCTCCAGTGCCCACTGGGCGAGGCCCAGGCAGGACGCCGCCATGCTCAGGCGGCCGGCATTCACGCCGTCGAGCGCCACGGACAGGCCGCGGTCGACCGGGCCGAGCCGGTGGCTGTCCGGGACGCGCACGTTGTCCAGCGCGACGATGCCGATGTCCGCGCCGAGGTGCCCCATGGTCGGGATCACGCTGGGCACCGAGAAGCCGGGCGTATCGGTGGGCAGGAAGAAGCCGGTGATGCCGCCGCGGTGGGCGCGCGCCTTTTCCTCGTCGGTGACGGCGAAGACCATGGCGTAGTCGGCATAGGGCGCGTTGGTGATCCACTGCTTGGTGCCGTTGAGGATCCAGCCGTCGCCGTCGCGCACGGCGCGGGTGCGCATGCCGAACACATCGGAGCCGGCGTCCGGCTCGCTCAGGCCGAAGCACATGGTCTTGTCGCCGCTGGCGAGCGCTTCGCGGTACTGGTCCAGGACGGCGGGGTCGAGATGCCTGAGCACCGGCGACAGGCCGTTGGTGAACGGCGAGGGCAGCACCACGGTCTGCACCAGGTGGCGCCCCGGCCCGCAGTGCGCGTTGAGGCGCTCCTGGATATACGCCGCCGCCTGCGCTCCCAGGCCGCCGCCGCCGAGCGATTCGGCGCTCAGCGCGGTATAGAAGCCCAGTTCCGCCGAACGCATCCGCACCTGGCGGCGCAGGGCGAGGATCTCCTGGCAATAGCGGCCGTCTTGCTGGTAGATGGTGCGCTCGCTGGCAAGCAGCGCGCGATGTTCATGTTCGAGCGCCGCTACCTCGCGGTCGATGAACTTGATCAGGGCGTCGCCGAACTCGACCCATTCTCCGGGTATGTGGAAATTCATCTGGTTGTCTCCGTGCGTCGTTGTCTTGGTTGCCGCGCAATGCCTGCGCGGCCTGGTGCAATGCGGTGTCCGCCCGGCACAATCACTGACCGATGCAGAGATGCTAATTAATTCGCCGTCAACCGACACCCGCCTGAGACGGGTGGGCGGGCGGCGCCTGGCGCCTTGGCGCGCACATCAGGCGGAGGTTTCAATATCGATCACGGCGTCGGCGGCGAACGCGCCTTGTCCTTGCGGCATGGCGAACACCGGGTTGAGGTCGACCGCCTGCAGCCGCGGGCCGGCGGCCACCGCGAACGCGGACAGCCTGGACAGCGTGCGTGCCAGCGCGGCAATGTCGGCGGGCGGTGTGCCGCGCGCACCCGTCAGCAGCGGCGCCCCGCGAATCGAGCGGATCAGCGCCTGCGCCACGTCTTCGCCGAACGGGCAGCGGTGGAATACCACGTCTTTCAGGACTTCGACGAACACGCCGCCCAGGCCGAACATGGCGATCGGGCCAAAGACGGGGTCGCGCTTGATCCCCATGATGCACTCCACGCCGCCACTGACCTGGCTGGCGACCAGCACGCCCTCGATGCGCGCGTGCGGCGCCGCCTGGCGGGCACGGGCCAGCAAGGTGGCATGGCCGGCGCGCACCGCGTCTTCGTCGCGCACGTTGAGCAGGACGCCACCGATCTCCGACTTGTGCAGGATGTCCGGCGACAGGATCTTCATCACCACGGGAAAGCCGATCTCGCGCGCAGCCAGGACGGCGCCTTCGGCAAGCTCGCAGGCGCGCTCCGGCACGCTGGCGATGCCGGCCGTGGCAAGCAAGGCCTTGGCCTGCGCTTCGGTGGGCGTAGCCGCCGGCAGTGCCACCGGGGCGATGACGGGCGCGGGTGCCGGTGCAGGCGCCGCGAACGCACGGCCGAACCTGCCCATCGCGGCGATCGCCACCACCGCGCGGGTCGGGTCCTCGAAGACGGTGAAGCCGGCTTCCTCGTAGCCGCGCAGGACCTCGTGCGGCCCCAGCAGCACCAGCACATAGAGCCGGTCCGGATGGCGCGCGCGCACCTGCGCGAGCTGCTCCATCAGCCGCGGCGCCACTGCCGGCGTGCTGCCGGCATAGGTAAAGAAGCCCAGTACCGACCGGTAGCCGCCGTCGCCCACCATCGACTCCGTGAACGGCTCGATCAGCGACAGGTCGTTGACGAACTGGGCGGTGGTGTCGACCGGGTTGCGCGGCGAGCAGATCGGCAGCAGGCTGAGCAGCCTGGCCTGCGCCTCGGGCGGCATCTCCGGCATGGGCAGCCCGTGGTCTTCGGCGGCATCGGAGATGATCACGCCGGCGCCGCCGCTTACCGTGATCACGCCCAGTGTGTTGTGTTCCGGGTAGATGCCGCGCGTGGCCAGCCGCACGATGTCGAGCATTTCCTCGGTGGTGCGCGCGCSCACCACGCCCAGCTCCGCCAGCACGGCGTCGACGATGGCATCGTCGCCGGCGATGGAGGCGGTATGCGAGCGCGCCGCCGCGCTGCCAACCTCGCTGCGGCCGACCTTCATCATCACCACCGGCTTGCGGGCAGCGCGCGCGGCCTGCAGCGCCGCGACCAGGCCGTCGCCGTCCCGGATGCCCTCGGAGTAGAGCGCGATCACCCTGGTGTGCGGGTCGTCGACCAGCAGCCGGACCGCGTCGCCCAGCGTCAGGTCGGCTTCGTTGCCGGTCATGACGATGGTGGACAGGCCGATGTCCGCGGCCTGCGCCGCGCACACCAGGTGGCCGCCGTAGGCGCCCGACTGGCTGGCGATGCCCACGCCGCCGCGCCGCATGGTGCCCAGCGTGAGGCTGGAGGCGAAGCTGCCGACAAAGCCGCTGTGGACATTGATCAGTCCCAGCGCGTTGGGCCCGAGCAGACGCATGCCGGTGCGGCGCGCGGCGGCCACCA
This sequence comes from Cupriavidus sp. 2TAF22, assembly GCF_052115045.1. Taxonomy (NCBI): domain Bacteria; kingdom Pseudomonadati; phylum Pseudomonadota; class Betaproteobacteria; order Burkholderiales; family Burkholderiaceae; genus Cupriavidus; species Cupriavidus sp. 2TAF22. Next base: position 25,477 of record NZ_JBFRFX010000010.1, on the reverse strand, counting down.
GCTCCGCTTCCATGACGATGCCCTGGCCGCCGGTTTCGGCAAAGCCTGCGCTGAAGAGGATGGCCGCGCCGACGCCGCGCTCGCCCAGCGCCCTGACCGTGTCCAGCACCTGGCTGGCGGGCACCGCCACGATGGCGACATCCGGCACTTCCGGCAGCTCGGCGATCGAGGCATAGGCCGGCAGGCCCTGTACTTCGCGCCGGTTCGGGTTGACGGGCAGGATGCGCCCGGCGAATTCCAGCTTGCGCATGGCCGCGATCGGCCTGCCGCCGATGCGCGCGGGATCGTCAGATGCGCCGATGATGGCGACGGAGCGCGGATTGAGCAGGCGGAGCAGGGAAGCAGTCGAGTTCATGGATCGGTGTGGTGTCTGGTCGTCGTTGTCGGGGAAGGCAGCATGGGGTCCGGCCGACGGGCCGGTCCGCTGCTCAGGCTGGCGCGAAGGCCGGCACCGGCGCGCCGTCTTCGCTCGGTGCGAATCTGACCTGGACTGCCTGGCCGATGTGCACCGTGTCGAGGTCGCAATCGATGATGTTGGTCATCATCGAGACGCCTTCCTCCAGCGTCACGTAGGCGATGCAGAAGGGCGTGGGGCCGGCGCGGCGGGTGACGCTGAACGCATAGATGGTGCCGCGGCCCGAAGCCTGCTTCCATTGCGTGTCGCCCATGCAGAACGGGCACAGCGTGCGCGGATACCAGTGCGGCTTGCCGCAGGACTTGCAGTGCCGCACCAGCAGGCGGTGCGCGCGCGCGGCCTGCCAAAACTCTGCGTTGTCCGGCAGTTCGGCCGGCGCCTTGAACAGGGCGTGGGTGTAGGGGGTCGTCATCTTATTGCTCTCGTTCCAGGATCAGGGTGGCGCTGCCGTGGCGCGAGCCGAGGTAGCCGCCGGTGCCCTGGGCCAGCGCCAGGCTGCAGTTCTTCACCTGCACGGCGGGATGCGCTTCGCCGCGCAGCTGCCTGACCGCTTCGATTACCTTGGTGATGCCGCCGCGGTTGGCCGGGTGGTTATTGCACAGGCCGCCGCCGTCGGTATTGAAGGGCAGCTTGCCCACGCCGGAGATCAGGTTGCCGTCGGCCACGAACCTGCCGCCTGCGCCCTTCTCGCAGAAGCCCAGGTCTTCGAGTTGCATCAGCACGGTGATGGTGAAGCTGTCGTAGATCGAGGCGTACTGGATGTCCGCCGGGGTTACGCCAGCTTCGGCAAAGGCGATCGGTCCCGAGACGGCTGCGGCCGACCAGCTCAGGTCCACCTCGCCGCCGAGCTGCCCCTTGAGCGCCTCGCCGGCGCCACGGATCTTCACGGCCGGGCGCTTGAGGGTGGCGGCGATCTCGGGGCGCGCCACGATCAGCGCGCCGCCGCCGTCACTCACCACGCAGCAGTCCAGTTTGCGCAGCGGGTCCGAGATCAGCGGCGAGGCCAGCACGTCCTCGACGCTCACCAGTTCGCGCAGCATGGCGTTCGGGTTGTGCTGCGCGTGGTGTGACGCGGCTACCTTGATCCATGCCAGTTGCTCGCTGGTGGTGCCGTACTGGTGCATATGCCGCATGGCCACCATCGCGTACAGGTTCACCGTCAGCGGGTTGAAGTGTGCCTCGAAGGGCAGGTCGGGCGCATCCTTGCCCCAGTTGCGCGCCTGCGTGCCGCTCGAGCCTTCCGAGCGCGGGCGCCCGGCCAGGGTGATCAGCGCGACATTGCACTTGCCGGCCGCGATGGCCTGGGCCGCGTGGGAGACGTGAGCCAGGTAGGCCGAGCCACCGGTATCGGTGGAGTCCACGTGCCGTACCTTGAGGCCAAGGTAGTCGGCCATGTTGACCATGCCTAGGCCGGGCGCGTCGCCGGCGCAGAAGTAGCCGTCGACGTCGCGCAGCGACAGCCCCGCGTCGGCGAGCGCGCCGCGCGCGCATTCGGCGTGGAGTTGCGCCACGGTCTTGTCCGGGGCCTTGCGGGTCGGGTGCTCGTACGCGCCGACGATGTATGCCTTGCCGTTGATGCTCATGCTATTGGTCTCGATGCGTCAGGCCTGGGTGGCCGGTGCCGTTGCATTGGTGGGTCAGATCCGGCCTCAGATCGGATCCCAGTTGATGACATCGGGCGAGCGCTCCAGCTTGAAGAAACTGTTGCGCATGGCCGGCATGGCGATCTCGCCGATGGCTTCGGGTGTCCAGCCTTCGCCCATGTGCACCGAGCGCGTGGGACGGGACTGGCTCATCAGCATCAGTTCGTTGGCGCGCACGGCAAAGACTTGGCCGCTGACCTCGCGCCCGGCATCGCTGGCGAGGAATACCGCCATCGGCGCGATCTTGCCGGGCTCCATGCGCTGCAGCCTGGCCACGCGGGCCTTCTCATCGGGCGTTTCCGCCGGAATGGAGTTGGTCATGCGGCTCCAGGCGAACGGCGCGATGCAGTTGGAGCGCACATTGAAGCGCGCCATGTCCAGCGCGATCGACTTGGACAGCGCGACGATGCCGAGCTTGGCCGCAGCGTAGTTGGCCTGGCCGAGGTTGCCGATCAGCCCCGAGGTGGAGGTCATGTGCACGTAGGCGCCGCTCTCCTGGTCCTTGAAGTGGTTGGCGGCGGCACGGCTGATAAAGAACGTGCCGTGCAGGTGCACGTCGATGACCGAGCGCCATTCTTCCTCGTTCATCTTGAAGAACATGCGGTCGCGCAGGTTGCCGGCGTTGTTGACGACGGCATCGATGCGGCCGAAATGGTCCAGCGCGCACTGGACCACGGCATGGGCGCCTTGCCAGGTGGATACGCTGTCGGTGTTGGCCACGGCCTCGCCGCCGGCGGCGCGGATCTCTTCGGCAACGCGCTGCGCGGGGCCGGCATCGCCGCCGTCGCCGGACATCGTCACGCCCAGGTCGTTCACCACCACCCGGGCCCCCGCCGCGGCCATCGCCAGCGCGACGCCGCGCCCGATCCCGCCGCCCGCGCCGGTCACCAGCGCCACCTTGCCTTGCATCAATCCGCTCATTGTTTCGCTCCTCTGATTTGATCGTCCGAATACCCGCGCCGGTCGCGGCGGGGCAGCTTGTCCTGCGTCCTGCGGCCCTACTGGGGCTGGATGCCGGCTGTCTTCACCACGCCGCGCCACAGCGCCAGGTCCTTGACGATGCGCTCGCTCAGCGCGGCAGGTCCCGCGATCAGCGGCTCGTAGCCGGCTTGCCGCAGGCTGGTCTGGAAGGCCGCGTCCCGGGCCAGCGCCAGGTGCGCCTTGACCAGCGCGTCGACGACATCCGCGGGCAGCTTCGGTGGCCCGATCACGGCAAACCAGCCGCTCATCCGGTAGTCCTTGATGCCCGCCTCAGCCATCGTCGGGACGTCGGGGAGGGCCGGGCTGCGCTGTGCCGAGGTCACGGCCAGCGGGCGCACGTTGCCGCCGCGGATCTGGCTGATGGCGGTGCCGGTGGCGTCGAACATGTAGTCGATCTTGCCGCCGATCAGGTCGGTCATCGCCTGTGCGTTGCCCTTGTAGGGAACGTGGAGCATCGGCGTGCCGCTCATCTGCGCCAGCAGTTCGGCGCACAGGTGGTTCGAGGCGCCGATGCCGGCGGAGCCATAGGTGACGCCGCCCGCGTGCGTGGCGGCGTAGCGGGTCAGGTCCGTCAGGTTCCTGACGGGAGATGCCTTGCTGACCAGCAATACGTTGGCGTAGTCGCTGACCAGCCCGACCGGCGTGAATCCCTTGACGGGGTCGTAGCCGGCCGACTTCTGCACCACCGGCACCATCGTCATCATCGGGCTGGTGACGAAGTCGAGCGTATAGCCGTCGGGCTCGGCACGCGCCGTCATGTTCGCCGCGATGGCGCCGGCGGCGCCGGCGCGGTTGTCCACCACCACGGGCTGCCCCAGCAGCTGGCCGAGCCGGCTGGCGTAGGCGCGGGCGGCGACGTCGGTGGGGCCGCCGGCGGCAAAGCCGACCAGCAGACGGATCGGGCGCGACGGGTAGCGCTCGGCCCAGCACGCGGCGGAGGTGGCGGCCAGCAGCGCGCCGGCGATCAGGTATCGGAACTTCATCTTGTCTCCATCTCTGTTTCGTTTTCGATTTCGTGTTTGCGTGGGTTTGCTGCAGGGCTGCGCTAGCCGATCGCGCCGGCATCGCGCAGCCGCTCGATCTCCGGCAGCGCATAGCCGGCCCCGAGCAGGATGTCTTGCGTGTGTTCCCCCAGCAGCGGGGCGCGGCGCCGCACCGCGCCCGGCGTGGCGCTCAGCTTGATCGGCACGCCGGCGATGCTGACCGGGCTGGCGGAGCCTGGCTGCTCGACCTCGACCAGCATTTCGCGGACCCGGTAGTGCGGGTCTTCGAACACCTCGGCCGAGGTGTAGACCGGCCCGAACGGCACGCGCCCGCCCAGGCACTGCGCCAGTTCTTCCTTGCTGCGCAGCGAGGTGAAGGCCTCGATGGCCTCGATGACCAGCCCGGCGTGCTTCACGCGCGCCGCGTTGGTGGCGAAGGCTTCGTCGGTGACCAGTTCAGGCCGGCCGATCGCCAGCGCGAGCTTTTCCCAGAAGGCGTCGTGCGCGCAGGCGATCGATACCCAGCCGTCGCGGGCGCGGAACAGGCCGAACGGGCAAAGCAGCGGGTGGCGGTTGCCTTCGGGGGCGGGCACGGCGCCGGTGTAGGAGGTCTGGTAGACGATGCGCTCGCACAGGGCCAGCACGCAGTCGGTCATGGCCACATCCACGAACTGGCCCTGGCCGCTCTCGCGCGCCCGGTGCACGGCGGCGAGGATGCCGATGCAGAGCATCAGCGCCGGCACGGTGTCGCCCACGCCGGGGCCGATCTTGGTTGGCGTGTCGCGGTCCGGCCCGGTGATGCCCATCATGCCGCCCATGGCCTGCGAGACCACGTCGTAGGCGGGCCAGTGGGCGTAGGGGCTGGCCCCGCTGCGGGGGTCGCCGAAGCCGCGCACGGTGCCGTAGACCAGGCGGGGGTTGGTCTCGCGCAGGATCTCGTAGGACAGGCCGAGCCGCTCCATCACGCCGGAGCGGAAGTTCTCCACCACGATGTCCGCGCTGTCGATCAGCCGGTGGACGACCGCCCGGCCCCCGGCTGTCTTCAGGTCGACCGCGATCGAGCTCTTGTTGCGGTTGACGCTCTGGAAGTAGCCGCCGAAATCGCGCAGCGTGTCGTCGTCCCGGAACGGGCCGGTGATGCGCGTGCCGTCGCCTCCCATGGCTTCGACCTTGATCACCTCCGCGCCATGGTCGGCGAGGATCTGCGTGCAGAACGGTCCTGCCAGCATCTGGGTCAGGTCGATCACGCGAAGGCCCGAAAGGGCGCCCGGGCCGTGGCCGGGCCGCTGTGCGGGGTTTTCCATGCTGTGTTCCGGTGATTTCCAACTTGTTTGGCCGCGCGCCGGGCTGCCGGCGTCGCAGGCATGGCCAGGCGCTCGCGCCGGCCACCAGTGCGGGGATGCCTGCGCGGGCTATGCCGCCATCTTTCCAAGCAGCGCATCGGAGATGATGCGCATCTGGATCTCGGACGTGCCCTCGAAGATCTTGGTCAGGCGGGCATCGCGCCAGTAGCGTTCCGCGGCGAAATGCGTGGTGTATCCGGCGCCTCCGTGGATCTGCAGGCCTTCGCTGGTGACGCGCTCCGACATCTCGCTGGCGAAGAGCTTCACCATGGCGGCCTCGGTGTCGCAGCGCATGCCCTCATCGATCTTTTCGCAGACCGAGTAGAGCAGGGCGCGCGAGGCTTCGATCTGCGTGGCCATATCGGCCAGCTTGAAGCGGATCGCCTGGAAATGCCCGATGGGCGAGCCGAACTGCGCGCGGTCGCGGGCGTATTGCAGCGCATCGTCCAGGCTGCCCTGGGCCAGGCCGATCGAGCGCGCGGCGGTGTGGGCGCGGGCGGTTTCCAGCCCGGCGGTGGTGAGGTAGAAGGCCTTGCCTTGCTCGCCCACCATCTTCGAGGCGGGCACGCGGCAGCCGTCGAAGGCCAGTTCCCACGTGGTCCAGCCGTGGTAGCCGATCTTGGGGATCACGCTGCCCTTGACGCCCTCCGGCAGTTGCCCGCGCGGCTTCTCCACCATGAAGGCGCTCAGTCCGCGGTGGCGGGCCCTGGCGTCGATCACGGGGTCGGTGCGGCAGACCACGAGGATGAAATCGGCCTCGTCGGCGAAGGTGCACCAGTACTTGCTGCCGGTGATGAGCCAATCGTCGCCATCACGCACGGCGCGGCAGGAAATGTTGGCCACGTCGGAGCCGGCATTGGGCTCGGACAGCGAGAAGGCGCCCAGGAACTCGCCGCGCGCCATGCGCGGCAGATACTCCGCCTTCTTCTCGGGCGGCAGGCCCTTCAGGGCACCGATCAGGCCGTTGCCGCGGGCGATCAGGCTGCCCACGCTCATCCATCCCCGCGAGAGCTGCTCAGCCACCAGGCAGTACTCGTAGGCGCCGAGGCCCAGGCCGCCGTATTCCTCCGGGATCAGGATGCCGAAGTAGCCCAGTTCGGCCATCTCGTCGATCAGTTCGCGCGGGATCTGCCCTTTGTCGGGGTCCAGCTTGTTGGCGACAGGCAGCACGCGCTCCATCGTGAATTGATGTGCGGCTTCCTTGATCATGCGCCGCTCTTCAGTCAGTCGTTGCACCTTGCGCTCCTTCGGTAAGTTCGTTTCGCCGTGGTCGATGGCGTTTATGTGCGTACATAGTAGCTGAGAAACCATGGCGGCTGGCAAGCCGAAAGAACACCACCCACCCATCCCGGGTGGGTCGGCGGCTTAATTTCGAGGAAGTATGGCGATAATTTCGCCTCGCCCCCGCGGCCGGACATGCCTCGCCCGAGGTTGACAACACGTTTGTTATGGGCGACTATGTACGTACAAAGATTTTTGTGTGCAACGGAAGCGACGGATTGCGACGTGGAGAGAACAATGGGAAAAGGCAGGGCGGGAAATTACTTCGAGGACTTCCGGCTGGGCATGACGATGCGGCACGCCACGCCGCGCACACTGACGGACGGCGAGCGCAGCCTCTATGTCGGGCTGACCGGGAGCCGCGCCGCGCTATACACCGCGCAGACCAATGCCAGGCTGGCGGGACTGGAGCGCCTTCCGCTGGAAGACCTGCTGGTCTTCAATACGGCATTCGGCAAGACCGTGCCGGATATCTCCCTGAATGCGGTGGCGAACCTCGGCTACGCGGATGTCCGCTTTCTCTCTCATGTCTATGCGGGCGACACGCTGTTCGTGGAAAGCGAGGTCATCGGCCTGAAAGAGAACTCGAACCGCAAGAGCGGGGTGGTCTATGTGCGTTCCTCGGCGAGGAACCAGGCCGGCAAGGAAGTCCTGAGCTGGATCCGCTGGGTCATGGTGCACAAGCGTGACCCGGCCGCGCCGTGCGGCGAACCGGTGATCCCGCAACTGGATGCCGTGGTGGCGCCGTCGCGCCTGGCGCGGCCCGGCTACTGCGCGGGCGCCCGCGATATCTGCATGGCCACCGGCGTACAGGACCTGTGGGAAGACTATGAAGCCGGCGAACGGATCGACCACGGCGGTGCCATGACGATCAACGACAGCGACCACAGCATTGCCACGCGCCTCTACCAGAATACGGCCAAGGCCCATTTCGATGGCTTCTCCATGGCGGCCAGGCCGGGCGGGCAGCGCCTGGTCTATGGCGGGCACATCATCTCTATCTGCAAGGCGTTGTCTTACGATGGTCTTGAGAACGCCTTGTCCATCCTGGCCGTCAACGGCGGCAGCCACGTCAATCCCAGCCATGCCGGCGACACCATCGCCTGCGCCACCGTGGTGCTGGACAAGCTGGACCTGTGCAGCCCCCATGTAGGCGGGCTGCGGCTGCGCACGATCGGCGCAAAGAACATCCGCAGTGCCGCCGACATCAGCTTCCCCGCCCCGGACGGGGGCAAGACCGAATACCCCTCGAACGTGGTGCTCGACCTCGACTACACCATCGCCATCCCGCGCAAGGCGCGCTAAAGAACACAGCTACAGGAGACTCTCATGACGACTGCAACCCATCCCAGGCTCGCGCTGTTTGCCGGCGAGAAAGTATTCCCCGCCTTGTCTGCCTGCGAACACTTCGCCGGCAGCGAGAAGCTGATCGGCAAGGCAATGGACCTGCAGGTCGAGTACGGCCCGGTATTCGACATCACCTGCGACTGCGAGGACGGCGCCGCGGCCGGCCAGGAAACGGAGCACGCGGCCATGGTCGTGCGCATGATCAATTCCGAGCGCAACCGCTACGACAAGGCGGGCGTGCGCATCCATGACCCTGCGCATCCGGCCTGGCGGCAGGACGTGGACATCGTGATCGGGCAGGCCGCGAGCCGGGTGGCGTACATCACCATTCCGAAGGCAACCAGCCACGAACAGGTGCGCGAGGTCATCGACTACATCGGCCGCAAGACGCGCGAGGCCGGCGTGAACCGGGTGGTACCGGTCCACGTCCTGATCGAGACGCACGGCGCGCTGCGGGACATCTTCCATATCGCGGCGCTGCCGCACATCGAAGTGCTGGATTTCGGCCTGATGGACTTCGTCAGCGGCCATCACGGCGCCATCCCGGCCGCGGCCATGCGCAGCCCGGGGCAGTTCGAGCACGCCTTGCTGGTCCGCGCCAAGGCGGATATGGTGGCCGCCGCGCTCGCCAACGGCGTGGTGCCGGCGCACAACGTGTGCCTGAACCTGAAAGATGCCGAAGTGATCGCCGCCGACGCCGCTCGGGCGCGCACGCAATTCGGCTTCCTGCGCATGTGGAGCATCTACCCCGCCCAGATCCAGCCCATCGTCAATGCCATGCGGCCGGATTTCACCGAGGTGGCCGACGCGAGCGCGATCCTGCTCGCGGCGCAGGATGCGGACTGGGGACCGATCCAGTACAAGGGCGAACTGCATGATCGCGCTACCTACCGCTATTTCTGGAGCGTGCTGGAGAAGGCCCGGATCACCGGCATGTCGCTGCCGCCGGAGGCCGAGTCGCGCTTCTTCGGGCAAGACGCGCGCGCGTGAGGCCCGCAGCCTGGAGGCATCGCCGGTGCTTGCCGTGATCTGACCCGGGCACGTCGGCCGGGCCGCCTTCTTGCCGTGCCACCCGGATCGCCGAGTGCGGCTGCCTAGGCACGGGCGGCGCGGGAAACCGCAAAGCTGTCCTCGATCATCCGGAAGTCGACGATCTCTCTCTCGGAGACGGTCAGGATAAGCGTGAAGGCGGTTTCGATGTCCTTGCCGGTATGCCTCACGCGTGAAGCGAGTTCGCCGATGAGGACCGCGCGGCTATCGTTTGTCAGGATGTCGTGGATATCGAACCGCAGCGGCTCCAGCAGCCTTCGTGAATCGCGGAAGAATTCAGTCGCAGCGTGGCGGCCAACGCGCCTTCCGATCCAGGGCAGGACACCGACGTCACCCGCGATCTCGAAGCGCAAGTCCTTGCTGAAGAGTGCTGCGATCACCTCGGGGTCCGCGCCGGCGCTCAGCCTGGCGAGAAATTCGCTCGCAATGCGGTTGGTTTCCAGAATACCCATGCTGTTTATCCTTGGTTTGCGGAGCCTGTCCCCGATCCCGCTGCGCAGGCGCTCGCGTTGATTGCCTGGCGCTGACGGAACGCAATGCTGGCGCCGAATGCCCAGACGTGCGTCTTAGTTCGGTTGCGTGGCCGCAGCCGGCTGGGCGTTCTTTGCGTCGGCAGCCACAACAACGGTCTTCTGGGTGGCTTGTGCGGCGTGGACGTCCGCTCTGGCGGCCGCGCGTGCCTTTTCGATGACGTACCAGTCTGGCCCCGCATGCGCCGAAATCGATGTGAGAAACGCCACGGCGGTGACGGAAGCCAGCATCGCGATCTTGAGCAGGGCCAGCCGTGGCAGTGACTGGGTTTGTTGGCGGAGTCGAGCGTTGGTCATCATGATTCCTTTGGCGGGATGGCGTACCAGCAAGCAAGTGCGTGCCTGGTCTCGGTACCGGAAACATGCGGATGGCCAGATGCTTGAGGACCGATGGATGAAGGATGGTCCAGGAATGCGATCACGTCCAAGACCCATATCCCATCGACGCGATAGGCAAATTGAATAGTGGCGTGGAGCGGTTGGCGCGCCTGGCGAGATAGAGCCCTGGAGGTTCTTGCCCGCAAAGGAGGCGGCGGAAAGTGCATGCCGCGGCTGGATGGATGTTCGCCGGCGGCATGTGCGTTCTCCCCGAAGTGCTCAAATGGCCGCGTACCGCAGCCGATGCCTGGCGCCCGGGGGCCGAACTTCCGTGCCGTTTCGGATCGGTTGCCATCCCGGCGTTCACCCGATGGCGATGTGGTCGCGGGGCAAGCCTCAAGGGGGCCCGATCGCGATGGTGCCCGGCGACGGTGATGGCCAGAAATGAGCAGGATATGTCCCCAAACCGTCACAGTTAGAGCCTCAGTGAAAACCCGTAGAACGTAGACTGGTCTCACCAGCGGTCAGAAGATTGCTGATCCTGGCGGGCACAGGGACCTGGTGGCAGAAGTCACGGGGTTTTGCACAAGTTGACGCGGACTGGATGGCACTGAGTGTTGCCTCTTTTCGCAGATGAATCTTTGTCTTCGTGTACCTGTGGAAGCATAGGCTTGGCCGGGGCGGCGGCAGGTGCTGCCTTGGTTTGTGACAGATACCGGGCGCGAGCCCGACTGAGGACAGAGTCATCATGATGATGCGGAATCGGAATACCTCCTTCCTATTTGGAGGCAATGCTCCCTACGTCGAGGAACAATACGAAGCGTACCTTGCCGACCCGAACACGGTGTCGGAGGAGTGGCGCGGGTATTTTGACGCGTTGCAGGGGGTGCCGGCGGTTGATGGCTCGGACGCAGGCGACGTCGCACACGCGCCGGTGGTGTCTCGCTTCGTCGCGTTGGTCAAGCAGCCGCGGACCGGAGGGCGCTCGGAGAACGACGTACTGAGTTTCGCCCGCAAGCAGGTCGCCGTACAGGCCTTGATTTCGGCCTATCGCATGGTCGGTACCCGCAATGCCCATCTGGATCCGCTGAGCTGGACGGCGCCGGTGCCGGTGCCTGAATTGAACCCGAGCTACTACGATCTGTCGCAAGCGGACATGAACACGAAGTTCAGCATGTCGGGCGCCCATTTCTCGGACGAGGATGCAACGCTTGGCGATCTGGTGCAGGCGCTGACAGAGACGTATTGCGGGACGCTGGGCGCCGAGTTCATGCATCTGGCCGATCCGGATCAGCGTAACTGGTGGTCGATGCGTCTCGAGTCTTCGCGCTCGAAAGCTACCCTGGACAGGGGTGACAAGCTGCATATCCTCGAACGGCTGACGGCCGCCGAGGGTCTCGAAAAATACCTGCATGCCCGCTATGTCGGCCAGAAGCGCTTTTCGCTTGAAGGTGGCGAAGCGCTCATCGTCCTGCTGGATGAGTTGGTCGCATACGGTGCCACCAAGGGAATCAAGAGCTCAATTCTCGGCATGGCACACCGGGGGCGTCTGAACGTCCTCGTCAATATCGTCGGGAAGCCGCCGGCTGCGTTGTTCGACGAGTTCGAGGGGAAAACCGCGAGTCTTCTTCCGGCGGGCGACGTCAAATATCACAAGGGCTTTACCGGCTTGCTCCCGACGGCAACCGGGCCGGCGGAAGTCACGCTCGCGTTTAACCCGTCGCACCTTGAAATCGTCAACCCGGTTGTTCAAGGTATCGCTCGCGCGCGCGCCGAAGTACTGGGGCAAGGTGCGGGCGCTGTCCTGCCGGTGGAGATCCACGGGGACGCCGCGATCTCGGGGCAGGGCATTGTCATGGAGACGATGAACCTGGCGAATACCAGGGGCTACGGCACGGGCGGCACGATCCATGTGGTTGTGAATAACCAGGTTGGCTTCACCACTTCCGACCCGAGAGATGTCCGCTCGTCGTTCTATTGCACCGACATCGCCAAGATGATCGAGGCACCGGTCCTGCATGTGAACGGCGACGACCCCGAGGCGGTCATTGCCGCAACGCGCCTGGCAATCGATTTTCGTGCGACGTTCAAGAAGAGCGTCGTGATCGAACTGGTCTGCTTCCGCCGCCATGGCCACCAGGAACAGGACACGCCGAGCATCACGCAGCCGTTGATGTATCGCTCCATCGCGGGCCACCCGGGTGCCCGCACCCTCTATGCAACGAAGCTTGTGGACGAGCGGATTCTGACGGAGGAAGACGTGGAGAGGTACGTCCATGACTACCGCGAGCGTCTTGACGCTGCGCAAACCGCGGAAGAGAGGAAGCCGGCCGGCCAGAAGGACGAAGAGGTGAGCTGGCCGCAGCTGCTCGATGGCAACGTCGACCGCATCTATTACGCGCCGCCCTTGCCGGACCTCGTTCAAAAGCTCGCACTCAAGATCACCAGCGTTCCCGAGCAGTACGCGCTGCATCCGCTGGTTGGCAGGGTGATATCCGCTCGTCGCGAGATGGCGCAAGGCAAGCGTCCGCTGGACTGGGGCATGGCCGAGCACATGGCCTTTGCCTCGCTTCTCGCCGCTGGCATCGACGTGCGCCTGAGCGGTCAGGACAGTGAGCGCGGTACGTTCAGCCATCGTCATGCGGTACTCCACGATCAGAAACGGTCGATTCGGGGAGTGGGCACATATGTCCCGCTGCACCATGTGTCGGATGACCAAGGGCGGTTCTCGGTCACCAACTCGGTTCTGTCGGAGGCGGCGGTTCTAGGCTTCGAGTACGGATACTCGATTGTCCGGCAAAACGCGCTCGTATTGTGGGAGGCGCAGTTCGGCGACTTCGCGAACGGGGCGCAGGTTGTCATCGACAATTTTCTGTCTGCGGGCGCTGCGAAGTGGGGGCAGCATAGCGGTGTCACGATGCTGCTTCCGCACGGTCAGGAAGGGGAAGGCCCGGAACACGCGTCCGCGCGCCTCGAGCGCTACCTGCAACTGTGTGCGCAGGAGAACATGCGGGTCTGTCAGCCCACGACGCCGGCTCAGATTTTCCATCTGCTGCGCATGCAGGCCGTGCAGCGCGATCGCGTGCCGCTTATCGTGATGACGCCAAAATCGCTTCTGCGGCACCCGGAGGCTGTCAGCAGCCTCGATGATCTCGCCGCGGGCCGGTTCAACGAGATTCTTGCCGAATCGCCTACGGAGGAAGCGGCGTCCAAGGTCGATCGGGTCATCCTGTGTTCGGGCAAGGTCTACTTCGAACTTCTGGAGCGTCGGCGCAAGGCCGAAAAGGACAATATCGCGCTGATTCGCGTTGAACAGTTGTATCCGTTCCCCGCGAAGCAGATCAGTGCAGAACTGGAACGCTATCCGAATCTGAAGAGTGTGGTCTGGTGTCAGGAAGAGTCAAAGAACCAGGGTTCGTGGAATTTCGTCATGGAACAGTTGCTGGACATCGTGAAGGCACCTGCAGCGCTGCGCTATATCGGCCCCGAGGCAGCCGCATCGACCGCACCGGGTTACCGGTCGATGCACGTTGCGCGTCAGGAAAAGTACCTGCACGCAGCGATTGACGAGTAAAGGCAGCAGGGGCGAGTCGGAGACGATGTCACTGATTCGCCTTCCTCGTCTCGATCCGCTGCGCTGGACCGTGCCAGCGCCGGCGCCTGAATCAGACCCGCGCTACCACGATCTGTCCCAAGCGTGTCCAGTGCGGGTATTCGAAACCTGAGTCACCGCGTACATCGGCGTCGACCGGAGCCACCGGCCCGATCGGCGTTGAAGCCAAACCACTCGTTTTCGGGGTAAAGCATGAGCACATCACAAAAGGTTGTCGTCGTTACCGGCGCATCGCAAGGTATCGGCGCCGAAGTCGTCAAGGCATTTCGAAAGCTCGACTACCGCATTGTTGCGACCGCACGTTCGATCAAGCCGTCGGACGACCCGGACATCCTGACGGTAGCCGGTGATATCGGTGATCCGGCGACCGCCCGACGTGTCATCTCGGAAGGTGTCGCGCGATTTGGCCGGATTGACACGCTGGTGAACAACGCCGGCATCTACATCGGGAAGCCTTTCACCCAATACACCGCCGAAGACTACGCTGCCGTGATGAATGTGAATGTCGCGGGCTTCTACTACGTCACGCAACTCGCAATCGCCGAAATGGAGAAGCATTCGAGCGGCCATGTGGTCAGCGTGACCACCAGCATCGTTGACCATGCGATCAGCGGCTTGTATTCGGTACTGGCAGCCCTGACGAAAGGTGGTCTGAACGCCGCCACGAAGTCGCTGGCGATCGAGTACGCCAAGAAAGGTATTCGCGTGAATGCCGTCGCGCCGGGGGTCATCAGGTCGCCGATGCACGCGCCGGAAACCCACAAGGCGCTGGATGCGCTCCATCCGATGGGACGCATGGGCGAGATGAGCGATATCGTCGACGCTATCCTGTTCCTCGATTCGGCACCGTTCGTCACGGGAGAAATCCTGCACGTCGACGGCGGCCAGAGTGCTGGTCACTAAGAGGCGCCGCCAAGGTCCCCTTTGCAGTTGCCGCCGGCAGACAAGACCGCGGGCAATTTTCATGAGCCCCTCGTGGAGGATAACGAGGGATTCAAAGCCAACACGCAGTAACGCATCCGGCCTCATCGAGCCATCGCCCGGCACCTGGGCGCCACGCTCCCGATGACGGATGCGCATCACGCCTAATCCAAGGACGAACGGGAATGCCCCAGACCCAATTCACAAGTGCCAAAGACGAACTTGTCGCCCGCTTTATCCCCTTTTTGCAAGAGGTCAAGGACATGACCACGAGCACTGAGGTCGAGCAATGGCTGAATACGAAGCATGGCGTTGAAAGCGAGTTGTACAAGGACTTGTCGCGACTGATTACCCTCGGTGTGCGGGAGGGGTGGGCGGCCGATGTCGAAATCGCGGGACCGCGCTACCGCCGCTCGCGACTCGGCCTGCCCTGCGCGGAGACGCTCTTCTTCAGCATCACGGCGGTGCTGATGGACAGCACCGATAATGCCCAGGACAACCCCGAAGGCAGCTTCCGTGGCGACTATCACTCGCACCCGTATGGCGAGTTCAATCTCGTGGTGCCGCTCAATGAAGGCGCCGCGCTCGCGGGTCCGAACGGCTGGTGTTATGGCGGCTGGACGGCACCGGCGCCGGGAAGCCACCACTACCCGGAAGCCAAGGGCGGCGCTGTCATCTCGCTTACGTTCCTGCCCGCGGGACGGATTGCGTTCGACGTCGAGCCGCCGCAGCATTGAAGCGCTCAGGGATGTGCGATGGGCTGACCTGGCAGACGCCCGGGCCCGGTCAGATCAATATGCGCGCGGTTCGCGAGCGGGCGTGGTTGCAACGCCGTCGGCTGCGTACTCGACGCGATTCCTGCCAAGCTCCTTGCTTCGGTACAGGGCCTCGTCAGCACGCGAGATCATGCCGTGAATGGTATCCCCATCCTGCACGCAGGCCACGCCGAGGCTTGCGGTCATCCGTCCCGTCACAGAGAAGTCGCGCGCCGAGACCGCATTGCGCAGCCTTTGGGCAAACAGAACGGCGTCCCGCAGGCCGGTATCGGAGCAGATCAGCAGGAACTCTTCGCCGCCCCAGCGGCCGATGGTATCCGTCGCCCGCTTGACTTCGAGGATGCAGCGCGCCATTTCGACAAGCACCCGGTCGCCAACCTGGTGACCGTGGGTGTCGTTGACGGATTTGAAGCGGTCTACGTCGATCAGGATGATCGAGAACAGGCTGCCATCGCGTCGGGTGCGTTCCAGCGCGCTGGTCAGCACTTCATTCAAGTGCCGCCGGTTGAATACGCCAGTGAGCTGGTCGGTCTTGGAAAGCGCTTCGAGCTGCCGGTTCTTCTCGAGCAGTTCCGCCTGGGTAGCCTGGATTTGCGCGAAGGCTTCGGCGCTGATCTGAATGGCCTCGCGCGCGGCCATTTCCGCTTCCGTGCGCTGCGCAATGATCAACTTCAACCTGCGCAGTACCTGGTTGAAGCCGTTGATGACGCTGTCGAACTCGGTGCGGCCCAGCCCGGCAAGCTCGTCAAGATGGTCGCCGTGGCTGGAGGCAAGCTCGAACAGGGCTGCCCGCAGATGCTCGAGTGGCCGGAAGACCATGCGCAGCCCGAAGGTCAGCAAGAGCACCAGCGCGACGTCGATGGCGGCCACCTCGGTTACCCCCTGGACCATCGCCGCGCGCAAGGCCTTGTGCATATTGTCGCGGGTGAAATGGATGACGGCCTTGCCGATCGCCTGGTTCCTGCGCGCCGGATCGATGTCGTCCGGCGGGTAGAGCGTCACCTCGCCCAGGGCGTCGCGCCCACTGGCCTCGGCGCAGGATAGCGCGCCTGGCGCGGGAACCTGGCCCGCGGCCATCGCGCGGCGGACTTCCGCATAGACCTCCTGGCGGTCGGGGGAGAAAATGCAGGCTTCGGTGACCTCCGGATGGATCAGGGTTGACTCGAGCCTGGTACGCAGGATCCCTACGTTCAGCGCCCAGGTCGGCTCCGCCAGGCTCTGCCCGAGTCCTTCCAGGACTTCCGCGCGTGTCCGCTCGAAACGCTGCTCGAGGTCCTGCCGCAGCAGCCATTGCCGATGCACGGCAAAGGCGCCCAGCGTTGTCGTCGTGGCAACGATAAGCAGCACGATCATCCTGTTCCGGATCGAATGAACCGGTGGCGGCAGTGGCATGAAATGCGCGATCTCGGGTAATCAGGGAAACATTCTATTCGTCTGCCGCCTTGTCGAACAATTGCCGGAACCTGGCGAGTTCCGGATGCGATTCCTCGTACTTCTTGCTGAATCCGATGTGGACGGTTTCGCTCTTGATGGTCATGGCGCGCCTGGACTTGTAGCGCATGCGCTCCGGGAGGCCCTGGGCTTCCAGTGTGACCAAGGCCTCGTTGATGACGACACTGGGGTTGACCACGCAGTCGATCTCCCGCACCAGCATCTTCTTGACCAGATCCTGGAATTCATGTCCCTCGACGATGCCGATCTTGCCTTCGCTGGCAAGCTGGAAAAAACGCTTGCCGGGCGCCAGGTAGCCACGCTGGTTGCCGAATTTCAGGCCGGCGAAATCGTCCGGAAAGGTATTGAACGTGCGGCCTTCAATCGAATCGCGGTTGCAATGGACCGCGACATCTTCGGTGTAGAAAGGCTTGGAATGATTCAGGAACGGCCGCTCCTGGGGGCGGTAATACACGCCCAGCACGCCCGCGCTGTTGCCGTTCTTTGCTTCCTCGACGGTGCGCGCCCACGACGCAAACCGGATCTGCACCTTGTATTCCGGGATCCGTTTGAGGACGCGCTGCAGGTTTTCGACATAGGACCCTTTGGGCATGCCGTTCTCTTCGTAGGATTGCGGCCGTTGGCCGGCCTCGGAGTACAGCAGAATGGTTGTCTGCGCCAGGGCGAGAGGGGCAGTCCAGAACACGCAAGCTGCGCAGATGATCCGGCAAGGACGGGAGAGATGCATGGCGTCAGGTGATGCAATGGAAGGTACAATGCCCGGCCCCTGCGCGGCCGTGCGTTGTCCCGCGAGCCGGCGCAGCGTGGGCCCCTGCGACCATAACGGCAATTTCTCCAAATGGTTTAGCTCTTTAAAGGGGGGGCGTGGGGCCCGCCGCTGGCTGCGCTTCCGCCGTTTGAGCGATGAGTGCCGAAGCCTGGGTCAGGAAGCATTGTGTTGGAGTCATTCTCGTCGCCCACGAGGCCGCCCTCCGGTGGGGACTACAATCCAGATCACCATGGGTATCGCACCGCGCGATCACGCCGTGGCATCACCACAACGACCACCATGCGCATCCCACCATTGAAGGCGATCATCGCCTTCGAAAGCGTCGCGAGAACCAAGAGCGTGAGCCGCGCCTCGGAGGAACTGGGGCTCACCGCCTCCGCGGTGAGCCACCAGATCAGCAACCTCGAAGCAGTCATTGGCCAGCCGCTGTTCTTCCGCCAGGGCCGGGGCCTGGTCATGACGCCGCTTGGCGAGCAGTACCTGCGCGAGGTGACGGGCGCGCTGGCGGACCTCAACCGTGCCACCGAGCGCGCATCGAGCCAGGCGAACGTGGAAATCCTCCGTGTCCACACCAGCCCGAGCTTCGGGCTGATGTGGCTGTTGCCGCGGCTGACATCGTTTCATGCCGACAATGGCGATATCCGGCTGAACCTGTCGTGTTCGTACGAGGACGTGTCGTTCACCAGCGGATACTACGACGTGGACATCCGCTACGGCTACGCTCACTGGCGGGACCTCCAGGTCAAGACGCTGCGCAACGAGTCCATCACTCCGCTGGCGTCCGAAGCCTATCTTCGCGCGCATCCGGTCCATGCGCCGGCCGACCTCCTGGGAGAGCGCCTGATCTGCTCCGAGACGCCGCTGGTCCAGTGGCAGCAATGGTTTGCCCGATTTGGCGTGGCCCACGTCCACAAGACATTCGACTTCTCGTTCGACCGCTCATACATGTCGCTGGAGGCCGCCGCGCTCGGGCACGGCATCGCGCTGGAAAGCACGCTGCTTGCATCGGTGCTGATCCGCAACGGGCGCCTCGTGCCGGTCTTCGACGCGTCGCACGGCGTGGAGGTCGGCGGCCATCATGTCGTCTATCCGACGCAGAATGCGGATCTCCCGCGCGTGGCGCGGTTCCTGGCATGGATGGACCGGGAGATGCAGGCAGGGGCCAGCCGCTTGCCGCAAGTGCTGATTGATCCGCCTTTCTCGCCGCCCGTCCGTTGATTCATCTGAAAATTTCTCAGCCATAGCTGAGGCGTATCGCGTTGATCGGTGCCGGGCCAGGCACCACACTGAAGCCATCATTTCAACAGTCAGGAGACAGAAATGCTGGTTGATAAAAAAGTCGTCATCGTCACAGGCGCCGCCTCCGCGCGCGGCATCGGCAAGGCCACCGCGAAGGCGCTGGCCGCGCAGGGTGCGCTGGTCGTGATCCTCGATCTTCGCCTTGAAGACGCCCAGGCCGCGGCCGGGGACCTGGGCGACCAACACCTGGGGCTGGCCTGCGACGTGACCGACAAGGGCGCCTGCGAGCGCGCGGCACAGGCGGTCATCGCGCGCTATGGCCGGATCGATGCGCTGATCAATAATGCCGGCATCACGCAGCCGCTGCGCACGCTCGATATCCAGGGCGGCAATTTCGATGCGGTGGTGGACGTCAACCTGCGCGGCACGCTCTATATGTCGCAGGCCGTGCTGCCCCAGATGAAGACGCAGAAGGGCGGCAGCATCGTGTGCATGTCTTCCGTTTCCGCGCAACGCGGCGGCGGCATCTTCGGCGGCCCGCACTACAGCGCAGCGAAGGCCGGGGTGCTGGGCCTGGCGCGCGCGATGGCGCGCGAGTTCGGCCCCGACAGCATCCGCGTCAACTCCATCACGCCCGGACTGATCCAGACCGACATCACCGGCGACAAGCTCACCCCCGACCTGCGCGCCGACATCATCAAGGGCATCCCCCTGGGACGCCTGGGCGATGCCGCCGACGTCGCAAACGCGTGCCTGTTCCTGGTGAGCGACCTGTCCACCTACCTGACCGGCATCACGCTCGACGTCAACGGCGGCATGCTGATCCACTAGTTTTCCCCTCATAGCCGCCCGCAGAGGCGGTCATACCGCAAGCCCGTGCACCCGGACCTACCGGGGCACATGGCAGGAGACACACATGAAAACCAAGTATGCGGCTTCGCCCCTGGCGGGCGATGCGCCCCCGCGCACCGATGCGGCCACCTTCGAATCCCGGACCTACGCCAAGGTGGTCCGCCGGCTGATCCCCTTCCTGATGCTGTGCTACCTCGGTGCCTACCTGGACCGGGTCAATGTGGGTTTTGCCAAGCTGCAGATGCTCAGCGACCTGCATTTCAGCGAAACCATCTACGGACTGGGCGCCGGCATCTTCTTCCTTGGCTATTTCCTCTTCGAAGTGCCCAGCAACGTCATCCTCCACAGGGTCGGTGCCAAGCGCTGGCTTGCCCGGATCATGCTCACCTGGGCGGTGATCTCCGCGAGCTTCGCGTTCGTCAGCACGCCCACCTCCTTCTACGTGCTGCGCTTCTTGCTCGGCGTGGCCGAAGCGGGCTTCGCACCGGGCGTGATCCTGTACATGACGTACTGGTTCCCGTCGGCGCGGCGCGCCAAGGCCCTGTCGATGTTCTTCATGGCGATTCCGCTGGCGGGGATCGTGGGGGGGCCGCTGTCCGGCTACATCATGCATGCGTTCCACGGTACCGCGGGGCTGGCCGGCTGGAAGTGGTTGTTCATGATGGAAGCGCTGCCGTCCCTGGTCCTCGGCGTTGCCATCCTGCTCTATCTCGACAACGGCATCCAGGCCGCGAAGTGGCTCACCGATGCCGAGAAGGCGCTGCTGGCACGCAACGTCGAAGCCGACAACGCCCACAAGGTGGACCATATCTCGATCCGTTCCTTCCTGGCCGACCGCAGGCTGTGGCTGATGGCGGCCATCTACTTCTGCGTGGTGCTCGGCCAGTACGGGCTGACGTTCTGGCTGCCGACGATCATCCGCAAGTCCGGCGTGGCCGACCCGCTGTGGGTGGGCATCTTCACCGCGCTGCCGTACCTGTGCGCCATCGTGGCATTGCCGCTCGTCGGCATGAGCGCCGACCGCCACCGCGAGCGCCGCTTCCACCTGATCGTCCCGATGATCGTGGCCGCAGCCGGCTTCGCCACGCTGCCGATGCTCAACGGCGTGGCCGCATCGCTGATCTGCCTGTGCATCGCCGCGGCCGGCATCCTGGCCTCGTCCTCGCAGTTCTGGTCGCTGCCCACGGCGCTGCTGGGCGGCATGTCGGCAGCGGCCGGCATCGCGGCGGTCAACTGCGTGGCCAACCTGGCCGGCTTCTTCTCGCCCGCCATCGTCGGCTGGCTCAACGACCTGACAGGCAAATCCACTGCCGGGCTGGTGTTTATCTCGGTGACGGTCGTCGCGGGCGCGATGCTGGTACTCCTCGTGCCGGCCAGGATCGTCAACCGCTGAGCGCGCCGCACCGCCATCCTTATTTCATCCTCTGATTCACTGCAGGAGACAACATGAACCACGCAACATCCGACACCGTAGTGCCACTTGCCGAACGCGCCTACCGGATCCGCCGCAACGCCCTCCTGATGGGCGAAGTGCAGGGCCAGGGCTACATCGGGCAGGCCCTGGACATCGCCGATGTGCTCGCCGTCGCCTACTTCGGTGCCATGCGGTACCGCGCGGACGACCCCGAGTGGGAAGGCCGCGACCGCTTCCTCCTCTCGAACGGGCACTACGCGATCGCACTGTACGCGGCGCTGCTCGAGGCCGCTATCCTGCCCCCCGAAGAACTGGAAACCTACGGCAGCGACGACAGCCGCCTGCCAATGTCCGGGATGGCCAGTTACACCCCGGGGATGGAGATGTCCGGCGGGTCCCTGGGGCAGGGCCTGACCATCGCGGTCGGCCGTTGCCTGGGCCTCAAGCGCAAGGCCTCCGACGCGTTCGTCTACACGCTGTTCTCCGACGGCGAGCTGGACGAAGGCGCCATCTGGGAAGGCATCCAGTCGGCGAGCCACTGGAAGCTTGATAACCTGATCGCCATGGTCGACGTCAACAACCAGCAAGCCGACGGCCCGTCGACGCAGATCATGGCCTTCGAGCCGCTGGTCGAGAAGATGGAGGCCTTTGGCTGGTTCACACAGCGCGTGGACGGCAACGACATCGACGCCGTGGCAGCCGCCTTCGACGCCGCGCGGGCCCATCAGGATGCCCGCCCGCGCATGATCATCTGCGATACGCGCATGGGGTGCGGCGTGCCGTTCCTCGAACAGCGCGAGAAGAACCATTTCATCCGCGTGGATGCCCACGAGTGGCAACTCGCACTGCAAGCACTGGAAGCCGGGAGACAAGCATGAGCACCACTACCACCGACAAGCCGAAGCTGAAGACATCGGCCATGATCGCCTCCATCGCCGGCGCAGGACAGGCCGCCYGCTCCGCCCCGTTCGGGCATGCACTGGTGGAACTGGCGCGCAGGAAAGCCAACGTGATCGGCATGACCGCCGACCTGGGCAAGTACACGGACCTGCATATCCTTGCGCAAGCCCTGCCCGAGCGCTACTACCAGATGGGCATGGCCGAGCAGTTGCTGATGGGCGCGGCGGCCGGCTTCGCGCACGAAGGCGCCCAGCCGTTCGTCACCACGTACGCGGTATTCGCCACGCGCCGCGCCTACGACTTCATCCACCAGGCCATCGCCGAAGACAATCTCGATGTGAAGATCGTCTGCGCTCTGCCCGGCCTCACCACGGGATACGGGCCCAGCCACCAGGCGGCCGAGGACCTTGCGCTGATGCGGGCAATGCCGAACATGACCGTCATCGACCCGTGCGATGCGCTCGACATCGAGCAGATGGTGCCGGCCATCGCCGCGCACAAGGGCCCGGTCTACGCGCGCCTGCTGCGCGGCAACGTGCCGGCGGTGCTTGACGAGTACGACTACAAGTTCGAACTCGGCAAGGCCAAGCTGCTGCGCGACGGCGCCGACGTGCTGGTCATCTCCTCGGGCATCATGACCATGCGCGCGCTCGAAGTGGCCAAGGCGCTGGAGGCCGACCGCGTCGGCGTGGCGGTGCTGCACGTGCCCACCATCAAGCCGCTGGACACGGCGACGATCCTGCGCGAAGCCCGGCGCTCCGGACGGCTGGTGGTGGTGGCCGAGAATCACACCGTGATCGGCGGCCTGGGCGAGGGCGTGGCCGCGGCAATGATGCGGGCGGGCGTGCATGCGCCATTCCGCCAGATCGGCCTGCCCGATGCGTTCCTCGCTGCCGGCGCGCTGCCGACACTGCATGACCGCTACGGGATCTCCGCCGGCGTGATGGCGACCACCATCAAGGGCTGGCTGGGGTGAGGGCGATGGCCGCCGGACGCCGCGGCGTTTGCCGGCTGAGCGGGGCGGCGGTCATTGTCCCGCTGCCGGCGTTCTTGATGAAAGGCCGCCGGCAGAAGCACCGGGTAATGCATAGCCAATCATGAACAGCGCGGCTTCCAGCGCCTGTAATTGGTTGCGCCGGGCTCCGAGCCGCATGAACTGGCTGACCTTCGCACCGGAATGGTCGAGGACGGCGGCGAGCAAGCGACTTGCGCGCAGATTCCATTCGGCATGCAGCGGACCGGATTTCAGCCGGGGAAAGGCAAGCGATCCTTCACTGGGATTTCGACGCTTCGGGTTGCTTTCCTTGACGGCCTCCTTGGCTGGCGCCCAGGGGAAACCAAGTCCGGCGGGCACCGCGCTTTTTCCTTCGGCCTGGCAGAATTTCGTCACCGCCCACCCTAGTGCCGCAGCGACCCGGCTGTCGTAGATGACAAGCTCGTCGCAGACGAGTGAATAGACTTTCGTCATGCCCGCATTGAAGCGCAGTTCGCGTGCCGTGAGAAGCGGATGACGCATGTCGCCTCTGTTCAACGCATTACGCACATCGATAATCAATTGTGCCAGGCCTGCTTCGTTCATATTCAACCACTGGACGTTGCCGCCAGTCACGCCACCCCACTTCATGACATCGGCCGCGGCGAGGCAAACGCCGGCGTCATCGGCGGGCGTGCCGAGGGACTCAGTCAAATCTTGTCGAAGTGCTTCCCGCGCGGCGAGGTTCGATTGAAACGTTCGACCAGCATCCACGCCGAGGCGCGCAATGGCCGGGTGGCTCCATTTGTACTTGGCAAACGCATCGTACAAGCTGTCGCATTGCCAATGCCGTCCGGATTGTCGGTCGGTGTACTCGTGCCGGAACATATCGGTGTCGAGATGCCGCCCCATCCACGCGACAAAGCTCTGCACGTCGTCCCTGCCTGGCTCCGCCAGCTTCATTTATCGTTTCCTCTTGAAAATCCCGGGCCGACGGCGTGCCACACGGCAGTATCGGCAATCCGCTTCGCGCCTTGAATCCGGGGTGAACTGCGGTACGGGATCGGAGCAAGCACTGCGCCGTGAGCTTTTGACGGCCCCGGATATCTTGTCGCCGAGAATGGAGTCACTAAGCGAGGCGATCATATTGCTGCATCCGGCCCCGGGAGGCCTGCATGGACGTCAGCCAACCTCGACCCGCGTTTCGCCACCGTTCATATGTCTATCTGCGGGGCCTCGAACGCGTTCAACAATGCACGTACCTTGGGCGGTACGAGCCTGCGCGACGGCGTTAGCGCGTATACCTTCAACGGGGACGAAAGAAACGTGGGGAACAAGCGAACAAGCTCCTCTCGCTTGACATGGTCTTCGACGTACGTTGACAGCAATCTCACAACGCCGAGGCCTTCAGTTGCGGCGCGCACCCGAATCCCGACGTTTGGCGTCCTTACGCTCGGGCGTACCGGGATTCGTCCGATCTCGCGCCCATCGTCAAAGATATCCCAGAACGTGTCCTCGCCGTCCACGATCATCGGCCAGGATTCGATATCCTGCAATTGTCGTGGGAGGCCACGCTTGGCAATCAATGCTGGTGCGGCATAAAAGGCGCGGTCCATCGCCATCAGGCGTTTGCTCACCAGCGAACTGTCCGGCAATCCGGCGTCGGTTTTGACGAATGCAATGTCGTATCGTTGTTCGAGGAGATCGGGAATCTCCCGGGTATCGTCGATCTCAACCTTCAAGTCCGGATAAGCCTTGAGCAGTTTCATCAGCGCGGGCGCCAGGTGAAGCCATCCAGTCTCGTATGGCGCCGCCAGCCGCAAGGTGCCCGATACCTGTTGCTGGGTTGACTTCGCGTCGTTGTCCGCTTCACGCAGTTCATTGAGCAGCGGCGCGATCCGGGCATAGAGCATTTCGCCCAGATCCGTCACCCGGACCTTGCGTGTGGTCCGGTCAAGCAATCGATTGCCCAGCCGCGCTTCCAGGCGGGTAAGCGAAATACTGATCGATTGCTTTGGAATGCCGGCACGATCGCCGGCGGCCGTAAAGCTACCGGCCTCCACGACCCTGCAGAAATTTTCCCAATCTCTCCAGTCCGCGGTCTCATCATGTCTCTTGTGCAACATAGTCCTACGCGGCACCTAAGGCCGCTCGAAAGTCAGATCATTGGCGAACCGGACCGCGCCTTTCCAGCCGAAGCCGACGTTGGCGCCCGAACAAGACGAAGCATCAGGCGCGCGTCTTCCAGCTCCGCGCCGTCGTGTCAACGATCGACGTATTGTCTGGCGTAGGTCGACTCCCAGCCGCCACCGAGTACCTTGCATAGCGTAATGAGGTTGGCGGCGGCGGTTGCCCTGCTCAGCTCAAGATTGCGCTGCCCTTCGAGCAACTGTTTCTGCACGTTCAGGACGTTGAGGTAATCGATGGCGCCAGCCTTGTACCGTTGCTGCGCGATCGAGAGCGCGCGCTGGTTCAGGCTCACGACCTCGGTCAGCCGGTCGCGCCGCCGCTGCTCGGCATCGTAGGCGAGCAGCGCGTCGTCAACCTCGCGCCAGGCTTCGAGCAGGGTGCGTTTGTAGACGATCGCGGCTTCCTGTTGCTGCGCCTCGCGCAGATGCAGCATCCCCTTGAGCTTGCCGCCCTCGAAGATGGGAAGCGAGATCGACGGTCCGACGAC